>JBIIIL010000179.1:0-5515 GCA_044234825.1 Phycisphaerales bacterium | reverse complement strand
GCCCGCATCCGTCGCACGCGAGCTCAACACCGACGGTCCCCACATCGCGGCGGGGCTGAAGACGTACGTCGAGCGGATCGAGTTGCCTCCCACAGTCGCAGGCGGCGCGAACTCGCCTGGTCCATTGATCGCGCGCTCCGCCTTTGAGAGGTTCCAGCGGTCCTTCGGCGCCCAGAACACCTTGTCGTAGTAGCGGGCGTTCACGTATGGGTTGAACGACTTGTAGTTGCACAGGCGCCAGCTCCCGAACACGCCGTTCGCGTAGGAGAACTCGTTGGGGTAGTAGACGACGATGTTCGCGCAGCTTCCCGGGAACTGCGGGCAGGGCTGGATGGGCCCTGGAATCCAGTATCCCCACAGGCCGCCGTTCGAGTCCCATCCCGCGATCATCTGCGGAATGCACGTGACGGCCTGGTACTGCCCGCAGTTGCCGCCGCCGTAGAGGCCGAAATCGTCCGGAATGCATGTCCACTGGCGGTCCTGGTAGTCGGATCCGTAGTGAGCGTTGGCGGCAGCGAGGTTGCGCAGGTTGCCGAGGCTCTGCGTCACATACGCGCCATCGCGTGCCTTGCCGATCGCGGGGAGCAGGATCCCGATGAGCAGCGAGATGATCGCCACGACCACGAGGAGCTCGACGATGGTGAAGCCGCGCAGGCGGCGGGGGAATCGGGTCATGCCACCCCTTTCTGTTGCACGAAATGTACCCGTGGCGTGAATGAGGTCCATCACGGAGTCTGCGCGACCCGGCAAAAACAGCGCCGGCCGCCCTTGCGGACGGCCGGCGATTCGATCGAAGCTGGGAGGTACGCGCCGTGCGGACCGGTTGCGTTCCTCAGATCACGTCAGGCAGGTCACTTCGCGCCGATGAAGTCGCGGCCGAGGATGCCGTCCGTCGTGAGGATGTGGTAGGCGCTATCCACAACCATGTCGTACGCGAGCTGGTTGTAGTAGCCGTTGGCGCCCAGCGGCGTGCCGCGGTGCCAGAGACCACGACCCGTCGCGATCAGCGCGGGCTGGCCGGGGGCCTGAGTCTGGTTCTGGCGGGAGACACGGCCATCCGACTCCTGGGCGTCGGCCACGCCGGCGATGGCCACGTGACCGTCGAAGAACAGGGTGGCGGGCGCCGAGTTGTAGCCGTGATTGAAGAACCACGGCGTCTGCGGGGCAACGCCGGGGTTGTACTCGCCGCCATCGCGGTTCTGGAGCCAGTAGTGCTCGAGCATGCGCGTCTTCAGGTCAGGGAACTTCGCCTGGCCGACGGACGGCGTGCGCCACGCGCCAGGACCGCAGTTCTGCGGACGGCCGGCGTTCGCGCCCTGCTGCCCGTTCGAGCTGAGCACGTCAGGCGCCCACATGGCCGCGGGGCTGAAGCGGTAGGTCGAGAACACGACCTGGCCGGGGATGTTCTGCAGGATCGTGAACTCGCCTGAGTTGGTGAGACCGCGCTCGGCGCGCGAGAGCGACCACTTGTCCTTGGGCGCGAAGAAGACCTTGTCGTACCAGCGCGCATTCACGTACGGGTTGAAGGCCTTCAGGTTGCACATCTGCCACGTGCCGAAGAAGCCGTCGCCTGCGTTGAAGCTCATCGGGAAGATGCACACGAAATTGCCGCAGTTGCCGGGGTACTGGTTGCACGGCGGAACGGGTCCAGGGAACCAGTAGCCCCAGAGGCCACCGCTCGAATCCCAGCCGAGAATCGGCTGTGCCGGGCACGTGACGGCCACGTACTGCTGGCAGTTGCCTCCGTAGAGGCCAAGGTCATCGGGAGACAGCGAGAACTGGCGGTCGGCGTAGTCGGCACCGTAGTGCGCGTTCGCGGCCGCGAGGTTTCGGAGGTTGCCGAGGCTCTGCGTGACGTACGCGCCATCGCGTGCCTTGCCGATGGCCGGCAGCAGAATGCCGATCAGCAGCGAGATGATGGCCACGACGACGAGCAGCTCGACGATCGTGAATCCTGTGCGCTTCTTCATGACGTTCCTTTCCAGGCTGGTCCGGATGAGCACGCCGATCGATCGGGTCGGCATGGTTCCGTTCGGGGTGAACCCGAGATGTGTCGCAGGCAGGGACAGAAATGCACGGAGCGCCTGCAGTGGTCCCGTTTGCCCGCCAGTGGCGGGAAAACACCGTGTTGCAAGAGTATACGGGGGCACTGCATCGGGTGATGCAACCGGCTTCATGTTCTCGTGCGGAGTTACACTCAACCCTCAATGTCGGTCAGTAGAAGTCCTATAACCAATCCACTGCTCCTGTCCACATGGAGCATGTCGATGCAGGGAAGCCGGGAGGCATGGTCGGGCCTTTCCCGCGGAGGTTCCGCGCTCGACGCGGCGTGCACGATCGCCGAGGCCGCCGAGCGCGACGAGACGATCGATTCCGTGGGTCGGGGCGGCCTTCCCGACGCGAGCGGCCGAATGACCCTTGATGCGTGCGTCATGGTGGGACCCGCGCGCTGCGGATCAGTCGCGGGAGTCGCACGGCATCTGCCGGTGACCCGCATGGCGCGCGCGGTGATGGAGCGGACGCCTCACGTCATGCTTGTAGGCGAGGGTGCGGATGCGTTCGCGGACAGCATCGGACTTGCCCCAGAGGACCTCTTGTCGGCTGGCGCACGGGCTGCGTGGGAGGACTGGAAGGCGGGTCGCCGCAAGGAACCCGATGCCGGAGTCGATCGAGGTGCGCATCGTCCCCTTGATCGCGGTGGCGGAGCGGGTGCGCTCTTCGGCGAGCGCCGATGGACCGATCATGACACTGTCGGGGTGATCGCGCGTGATGCGCAAGGGGCCATTGCCGGCGTGTGCTCGACGAGCGGACTGCCATTCAAGCTGCCTGGACGCGTGGGCGACTCGCCCATTCCCGGGCATGGCCTCTACGTCGACCCAGAGGCGGGCGCCGCGACTGCCACTGGCGCAGGCGAACTCGTCATGGGCGTCTGCGGATCGTTCCTTGCCGTGGAGTGCATGCGCCGCGGAGCGTCGCCTGTCGACGCGCTTGTGGAGGTGCTGCGACGCATCGAGAGATCCCGCGAGCTGCAGCCTTCGCACCAGGTCGCGATGATCGCGCTCTCCGCCGGCGGCGAGTGGGGGAGCGCCGCACTGCGCGGAGGCTTCCTCGTGACCGTCACGGATTCCGCGGGCACGCGCACCGAGCCGCCCGCGGTGACGCTGCGCACCGATTGACGACAAGTCTTGTGCCGGCCGCTGCATCCCGCGCGAGCCGACCGTCGAACCGTCTGGATACCGCCCACCATGAAGCTCTACACACGTACCGGCGACGATGGCACGACAGGCCTCTTCAGCGGCGCCCGCGTCAGCAAGGACCACCCGCGGATCGAGGCCTACGGCACGGTGGATGAGGCCAACGCCAGCATCGGGATGGCGATGGCCGCGTGCAGCCACGATGTCCCTTACGAGGCGCGTGTGCGCGAGATCCTGCTGCAGGTGCAGTCGCGACTCTTCGACATCGGCGCAGATCTCGCCACGCCGGAGGGCGGCAACAACAGCGACCGGATCATGCGCGTCACCGAGACGCACGTGAGCGAGGTGGAGCGGTGGATCGACGAGATCGACGGCGCCAACGAGCCGCTGCGCACCTTCGTGATGCCGTCTGGCAGCGAGCTGGCGTCACGGCTGCACCTGGCGCGCACCATCTGCAGGCGCGCGGAGCGGCTGATGGTGACGCTGTCGCACGTGGAGCCGGTGGGCGCAGGGCCCATGCGCTACATGAACCGGCTCAGCGACATGCTGTTCGCGATGGCGCGCCGCGCCAATGCGGTGGCCGGCGTGGGCGACACGCCGTGGCATCCGTCGAAGTCGTGATCGCGCTGCGCCGCGGGCGACGCGGCGTCGGGTGCGGCACGCGGATCGAGCGGCGTGGCCGGTCACCGATCAGGTGTCGAAGCAGCGGTCGCCTGCGTCACCGAGCCCGGGCCTGATGAAGAGCCGGGAGTCGAGCTCGCGGTCAAGGCTCGCCGAGTAGATGCGGATCGTCGGGAACTCGCGGCCCAGCCGCGCGACGCCCTCTGGCGCGGCGACGAGGCACACCAGCCGCAGGTCGGTGCATCCTGCACCCTGCAGCAGCGTGAATGCGTGCGCGGCGGACCCCCCGGTCGCCAGCATCGGATCGACGAGCAGCACCGGTCCGGCACCGACATCCGGCGGCAGCTTCACGTAGTAGCCCTCGGGCTTCCCTGACATCTCGTCGCGGCGCACGCCAATGTGGCCTACGCGCGCCTCGGGGATGAGGTGCAGGATCCCCTGGGTCATGCCGAGTCCTGCGCGCAGCACCGGCACGATCGTGATCGGTCGCATCAGCCGATGCGCCGTCGTCCGCTCGAGCGGGGTCTCGACCTCCACCGGTCCCGTCTCGAGCTCCCGGCACACCTCGTAGGTCATGAGCCCCGCGACTTCCGAGAGCACCCGGCGGAACTCGTGCGGAGGTGTCGTGCGATCGCGGAGCCGGCTGACCTTGTGGCGGATCAGCGGATGGTCCACATGGTGCAGGTTCGGGAAGCGCGATGGCATGCGGGCAGGCTAATGCGCCCGGATCGCGCCGTCACATGCGCGCCGGCGCGTCGATGCCCAGGATTCCGAGGCCATCGGCGAGCACGCGCCGCGTGAGCGCGCACAGCCGAAGGCGCGATCCGCGCGTGGCCGCGTCGTCGGCTCGCAGCACCGGGCACGCCTGATAGAAGGCGCTGAACGCGCCGGCGAGCGCGAAGAGGTACGCGCAGATGCGGTTGGGCTCGAGCGCGTGCGCAGCCTCGGACACGGTGGTCGGCCAGCGCAGGACCATCAGCGCGAGCGCGCGCTCCTCCGGTGCCGAAGGCACGATCGCGGCGCGGGCATCCACGTCGCCTGCCTTCGCGATGATGGCGCAGATGCGCGCGTGCGCGTAGAGCAGGTACGGCCCCGTGTCGCCCTCGAACGAGATCATCCGGTCAAGGTCGAACACGTAGTCGCGGGCGATGTCGCTCGAGAGGTCCGCGTACTTCACCGCAGCGATGCCGACGGCGCGCCCGATGCGCACCAGATCCGCATCGCTCATGCCGTGGGTCGGCGCCTGAGGATCCTCCGCGCGGCGGCGCACCTCGAGCGTGCCGCGCTCCACAGCCTCGTCGAGCAGGGCCTTGAGCGTGAAGTTCTCGCCGGACCGCGTCTTGAGCGGGCGCTTGTCTGCGCCGAGCACCGCGCCGAATCCTGCGTGGCGAAGCTCGGCATCGGTGCCGTCGCCGCGCCGGGCCCACCCGATCATCCGGCACGCATCGAACACGTCCGCGAAGTGGTCGCGCTGGCGGGCATCGACGCAGTAGACGACCCGCTCCGCGCCGAGGTCATGCACTCGAAACCGCACGGCCGCGAGGTCGGTGGTGGCGTACAGGAAGGCACCGTCTCTCTTGCGGATCAGCAGCGGCCGCTCCCGGTCGGGGAATCGCACGATGATGGCGCCCTGGTCCTCGTGCGCGAGCCCGCCGCGCACGAACGCATCCACCGTGGGCGCAAGTCGGTCCCGGTAGAAG
>JBIIIL010000020.1:0-19057 GCA_044234825.1 Phycisphaerales bacterium | reverse complement strand
CGTCGGGACCGACGGGGAGGCCCACATCCTCGCCGCTCGTCCGGATCAGGGTTCGCGGCCACTGCCGCGCGAGCGCATCGTCGACCGGGGTCCTCGCGAGCCGCACCGCATTGAAGGCATCGTGCGAGGGGTTCGGGTTGTCGCCCCATCCGTCCCGGATGACGAGCACGCACGGCACATTGGCGAGCGGCGCTTGCGGCATGAATGCAGCATAAGCCTCCCGTGCGCCGAGTCCTGCGCGGGTAGTCTCGAGGCCACTAGGAGAAAACCCCCATGACAGGCACGGATGCCCAGACTGTTCCGGGAACGCTTCGCGAGCGCTACGACCTCGTGCGCGCGCGTGTCGCGGACGCCGCGGTCCGCTCGGGGCGCCGCCCCGACCAGGTGCTGCTGGTGGTGGTCAGCAAGACGGCGTCGCTCGAGCAGATCCACGAGCTGATCGAGCTCGGCTGCCGCGACTTCGGGGAGAACCGGGTCCAGCAGCTGGTGCAGCGCGCGGCGCAGGTCGGCGAGCACCTCGCGCGCAGGCACGAGCTCTCCGGCGGCGCGCCGCCCGAGCTGCGCTGGCACATGGTGGGCTCGCTGCAGCGCAACAAGGTGCGCAAGGCGATCGAGGCGTGCCGGCTGATCCACTCGGTCGACAACCTGCGGCTTGCCGAGGAGATCCATGGGCAGGGCGTGCGGCGCGAGCGTCCCACCGACGTGCTCGTCGAGGTCAATGTCAGCGGCGAGGCGAGCAAGCACGGCATCGCGCCGCCCGCGCTGCGCCACTTCGTGGACCAGCTCGACACCATGATGAACGTGCGCGCGCGCGGCATGATGTGCATGGGCCCGCTTGGGGCCGGTCCCGACGAGGTGCGCAGCGTGTTCGCGCGCGCCAAGGAGATCTTCGACGACGTGCGGCAGTCCGGCGCAGGGGGACCGCACTTCGACCTGCTCTCGATGGGCATGTCGGGCGACTACGAGATCGCCATCGAGTGCGGGGCGAATGTCGTGCGGGTGGGCGGCGCCGTGATCGGGCCGCCTCAGGTCGAGGACCCCGAAGAGGCCTGAGCCGCATCGCGCGGCCGGGCCGCGCGCGCCGTGCGCGAGTCCCAGCGGCGGATGTAGCGGGCGATCGGCGTTCGGCCGTAGGCGCTCCCGCACGCGTAGCAGACAAGCCGAGGCCGCGCGAGCATGAGGATCGCGAGATCCACCAGCGCCAGCGCCACGATCCCGGCGACAAGCCATGGGCTGGTCGAGTGCCCGAGCGCCGCGACCGCCACGGCCACGACGAGCAGCCCGGACAGGAAGGGCGTGACCTGGGGCAGGCGCTTGGCCCGGTAGAGCGGCCCGCCGCAGGAGATGCAGCGCCGGAGATGGCCCGCATCGTCGAGCGCGCCCTCCCAGTCCACGTACACGTGCTCGCCCGCGCGAGGACCCGACTCGATGCGCACGCGCACGGGGCGCTGCACGGGATCGATCGCGACGCGGCCGATCCGCCGGCGCGCTGCATCGCGAAGGTCGGCGATCACGCGAACATCGTACGATCGCGCCATGCCGCATCACGCACCGCACGCGACCGGCGACGCAGCCCTGCGCGATGCGATGCGCGGCACCTTCGTCGTGCTCGACGGGCCCGACGGCAGCGGCAAGAGCACGCAGTTCAGGCGCCTCTGCGACACGCTGCGCGCGAGCGGGCTCGAGGTCATCGAGACGCGCGAGCCGGGCGGCACGGCGGTGGGAGAGCGGATTCGCGAGGTCCTGCTCGATCCCGTGCACGACGACATGACCGTGCGCTGCGAGATGCTGCTGTACATGGCGAGCCGCGCGCAGCTTGTCGAGCGCGTCATCAGGCCGGCGCTGGCGCGCGGCGCCACCGTGGTGGCGGACCGGTTCGTGTCCAGCACGCTCGCGTACCAGGGCACCGCAGGGGGTCTGGCGCAGGCCGAGATCATGGCGGTCGCGGAGACCGCGGTGGGCGGCACGTGGCCCGACCTGACGGTCATCTTCGACGTGGACGAGATCACGGCGTCGAGGCGGCTCTCGCCGCTGCTCGACCGCATGGAGCAGAAGGGCCTCGAGTTCCACCGGCGCGTGCGCGAGGGCTACCTCGCGCAGGCGCGTGCGCGGCCGGAGCGCCACCTGGTCGTGGACGCATCACAGGAGGTCGACGCGGTGACTGCAGCCCTTCATGCCGGCCTTGCGGAGCGGCTCGGCGCCGTCACGAACGCCCGATCCGCGCCGCGATGAGGCGGCAGACGTCCTCGGTCGCGCGCGCAAGATCGTCGTTGGTCACGAACGCGTCGTAGGTGGTGCCGGCGGTGGCCCGCGCGATCTCGCGGGTGCTCTCGGCGAATCGGCGCCTGATCGCATCCTCGTCCTCGCGGCCCCTGGCCCGCAGCCTCCGCAGCAGCTCGTCCTCCGAGGGAGGCAGGACGAAGATGCAGAAGGCATCGGGGTGCCGGGCGCGCACCTGCTCGGCGCCCTGCACGTCAATGTCGAGGGCCACGATGCGCCCGCCTGCGATCGCGCGCTCCACGGGCTCGCGCGGCGTGCCGTACCAGTTGCGGCCGAAGACCTGCGCGTGCTCGAGGAAGAGGTCCGAGTCGACCATCCGCTGGAAGGCGCGCTCGTCGATGAAGAGGTAGTCGCGGCCGTCGACCTCGCCGGGGCCTGGCTTGCGCGTGGTGGCGCTCACGCTGAAGTCGCCGCCGAACCGCGCGAGCACATCGCGCACGATGGACGTCTTCCCGACCCCGCTCGGTCCGCTGATCACGAGGAGCAGCCCTCGGCCTGCGCCGCGCGGCGGTCCGGCTGGATGCGCGCTCTCGCGGGCGACCATGGGGGTCGGAGTCTAGTGAACGCCGAATCTGCGATGGATTCCGAAAGGGATGGCGTTCCGCCGGGACTGATGGCATCGCGGCAGGCGGCGGGTGCCGTCATCGCCTGCATCACCATCAACGGAGTGGCCCGCCGGCTGGCGCGGCCGGAGAGGGGACCTATGGGCATTCGCAGGACTTGGATGAGCGTTCCGCCGCGGGATCGGCTGCGGCGCCTCGTGGACCTGGCGCGCGTGTACCGGCGCTGGAGCAGGCAGCAGATCGCCGAGGCGCTCGGGCGTGAGGCGTCGAAGGTGGTGCCCGAGAGCGGCAACCCGAAGCTGGATCTCGTGATGGCGCTGTCCGAGGCCATGAACTGGGAACCCGGGCACGTTGCGCAGTGCGTCTGGCACGGGCACGAGGCGCCAGACGATCCGGCGACCGCGGCACGGAGCCTCGAGGAGCTCGAGACCGAGGCTGCGCTCGCCGAGCATGCGGGCCAGTGGCTGCGCCTCGAGCGCCTCGCGCGCGCGATGCGGTCGAGGGCCCAGGGCGGCGCGTCACGCGCGATGGCGCTGCACCTCAGCGCGCTGGCGTGCGCCGGCGACGGCCGGTTCGCCGAGACCCTGCGCCACGCGCAGGCAGGGCTCCGCGAGATGCAGGTGCCGGCGCGCACGCAGCTCCTGCTCATGCGCGACCTCGCCTGCGCCCACGACGCGCTTGGCCATCTGGTCGAGTCGGGCGCAGTGGCCACGCAGATGATTGCGAGGATCGGCACGAGCGCGCATGTGCCGGAGCTCCGCGAGTGCCAGGCATGCGCATTCTGGATCAGGGGCAACTCGTCGCGCCGGCGCATCGACACGGATTCGGCGCTCGCGCCCCAGCACGCCGCGGACGCGAGCGCCGACCTTCACGCCGCCATGCGCGCCTACGAGGGCATGGCACGCGAGTCGTCGAGCCTGTCGGCGGGCGCCATGGCGCACCGGTGCGCGGGGGCGCTCGTCGAGTGCGAGACTGTCCTCGGGGCGCTGTCGCCGGAGGACGGCGTGCGACGCATCGAGGCGATGCTCGGCGCGGTCATCGACGTGGACGAGTATCCGGCCGGGGAGTGGCTCGAGAGCCACGGGTGGTGGGCCATCTTCGGGTGCATGATCGCGATGCGGAGCATGTCCGGCGCGCCGCTGCAGCGCGCGATGGCGGTCTTCACGAACAAGGCGGCGGAGATCGCCGAGCGCGTGGACAGCTGGTCCCTGCGGGAGCGCGCATTCTCGCTCGAGCATCTCCGGCGGGGGCGCGCGAGCGACGAGGCCGGCATCGAGCCCGAGTGGCTCCTGGACCGCGACGAGATGCGGATGGTCGCGGGCGCGGTAGGGCGGTTCCCCGCGTTCCGCGAGGTGGGCATGGACATCCTTGCGAGCGCCAGGCTGCTGGAGCCAGCGTGAGCGACTGCCTCGGATCAGCCGTGAATGAGGCGGCCCTCGGTGGCGAGCGCAGCCTCGTGGATCGACTCGTGCATCGTCGGGTGCGCATGCACCGTGCTGATGATGTCCTCGGCCGTGGCCTCGAGGCGCTTGGCGAGGCCCATCTCGCCGATGAGCTCGCTCGCGTCCTCGCCGAAGATGTGGGCGCCGAGGATCTCGCCGTAGGGCTCGCTCGTGATGATCTTGACGAGCCCCTCGGTGGCGCCGACGGCGATCGCCTTGCCGTGGCTCTTGAGCGGGTACTTGCCGACCTTGATCTTGAGCCCCTTCTGCTTCGCCTCGCGCTCGGTCATGCCGATGGACGCGACCTGCGGGTTGCAGTAGGTGCAGCCCGGGAAGGCGGCGTAGTCAACGCCGAGGGTGTGGTGGCCCTTCATGCGCTCGACGCACGCCACGGCCTCCTCGCTCGAGATGTGCGCGAGCCACGGCGGGCCGATCACGTCGCCGATGGCGTAGATGCCGGGCACGTTCGTCTGGTAGGTGGGCTCGGTCTTGTCGCGGTAGTCGGTCCAGATGTGGCCCTTCGCGGGACCGGAGTCCCACAGGCGCAGGCCCAGCGACGGCGCAAAGAGGCCGTCGATGCGGGGCTGCACGCCAATCGCGACGAGCACGACCTCGCCCTCGAGCTTCTCCGACTTCTTCTCGTCCTTCATGTCGACGACCGTGACGGTGGCGCCCGACTTGCCCTTCTCGACGGCCTTCACGCCCATGCCGAGCTTGAACGACATGCCCTGCGCCGTGAATGACTTGAGGGCAGCCGCCGAGATGTCGTCGTCCTCGACCGGCAGGATGCGGTCCTGCATCTCGACCACGGTCACCTTGGTGCCGAACGCGTTGTAGAAGTAGGCGAACTCCATGCCGATCGCGCCGGAGCCGATCACGATCATCGACTCGGGCCGCTTCGGCAGGGTCATGGCGTCGTAGCTCGACACGATCGTCTTCCCGTCGCATGGCGCGAAGGGGAGCTGGCGCGGCTTCGCGCCCGTGGCCACCAGGATGCGGTCGGCCGTCAGGACCTGCGTGGGCGCGCCGGCCGAGGCCGCGCCGTCGTAGTACCCGCCCGCGGATGCGCGGACCTCGACGGTGCACGGCTTCGCGGCGGTCTTGCCGGACACGACGGTGGCGTGACCCTGCACGTGGTCGATCTTGTTCTTCTTGAAGAGGAACGCGATGCCGGAGTTGAGCTGCGTGGTGACGCCGCGGCTGCGGCCGATCACCTTCTCCCAGTTGACCTTCACCGCATCGGGCTTCATGTCGAAGCCCCAGTGCTCGCCGTGCCGGATCGCCTCCATGTAGAGCTCGGCGTTGTGCAGCAGCGCCTTGGTGGGGATGCAGCCCCAGTTGAGGCAGACGCCGCCGAGCTTGTCGCGCTCGATGCAGGCCACCTTCATGCCCATCTGCGCCGCGCGAATCGCGCCCACATATCCGCCAGGTCCGCCGCCGATCACGATGAGGTCGTAGTGCTTCGCGTCTGCCATGTGAATGCTCCGTGGAGGGCGGGGCATGGTAGGGATCCTCGCGCCGGTCCTGCTACGATCCGCCCCCCTCCGCGACCTTCTCGGACATCTGCGTGCGCACAGCCCTCATCAGCGACATTCACGGCAACCTCGCCGCCCTTGAGGCGGTGCTGGCCGATATCGCCTCGCGGGGATGCGACCGGAAGGTCTGCCTGGGGGACATCGTGGGCTACGGACCCGACCCGCGCGAGTGCGTGGACCTCGTCGCGCAGCACTGCGAGTGGAGCCTGATGGGCAACCACGACTTCGGGGTGCTCTACGAGCCCACGCACTTCAATGCGGCCGCCGAGAAGGCGGCGTACTGGACGCGCGCCCAGCTCGAGGCAGATGCCGGCAACGACCGCGAGGGCGCGCAGCGGCGCTGGGACTTCCTCGGCCGGCTGCGCGTGCGCGTCGTGATGGACGAGTTCCTTGCGGTGCACGGCACGCCGCGGCGGCCGATCAACGAGTACCTCTTCCCGGAGGACGCGCAGAAGGATGCGCGCAAGCTCGAGCAGATCTTCGACCGCGCCCAGCCTTCGCGGCACGTCATGGTCGGGCACACCCACGTGCCGGGCGTCTTCGTCGACGAGCCGGACTTCGTCCGGCCTGATGACATGACCGGGGCGACCTACTCGTTCTCGGCGGACGAGCGCGCGATCGTCAATCCGGGATCGGTCGGGCAGCCCCGCGACCTCGACCCGCGCGCGAGCTACGCGATGCTCGAGTCGGATGCGGCGGGGCGCGCCGTGTCGGTCCAGTTCATCCGCGTCCCGTACGACATCGAGCGCACGGTCGGCCGCATCCTCGCGATCCCCGAGCTCTCCAACTGGCTCGGCGAGCGCCTGCGCGAAGGCCGCTGACGGGATGCCGACGGAAGATCCGCGACTTCGGAGGAGACAGAGCCCATGACGCCCCAGGCCAGACGCGCACTCATCACCTTCCTCGTCGCGGGAGTGGCGGTCGCCGTCGCCGTCATCATCGCGGTGGGGCCGGGCAAGGCGCGCGACTCCGCCACCCCGGCATCAGTCGCGCCCGCGGCCTCGCCGGTCGCCTCCGAGCCCGCACCCGCTGCCGTTCCCGCCGCGGCGGCCTCGGGCCAGCCTGCCGCTGCCGCACCTGCCGCGCAGGCCGCGGCGCCGCAGCCCGGCGCGGCGCCCGTCGCGTCTCCCGGCGCCGAAACTTCGGCCTTGCCGCAGGCTGCGCGCCCAGCTGCGACCGCGCGAGTCCTCACTGCGCGCGCCCCATCGGAGGCGACCGAGGCTCCGGCGAGCATCGGTTCGCTCGAAGCGGGCCGCGCGCAGATGCGCATCGACTTCACGCCCAATGCGGCAGGCATCGCGAGGATCGTGTTCGCGGACATCTGGGACACCGCCGCAGACTGGCGGGCCGCGCGTGTGCACCGAGCGGCCGTCAAGGCTGGCGAGGCCAGCCCGCCCGCACTGCCGCCCGAGAGCGCGCGGCACGCGATCGAGCCGCTGTCGACGCTTGGCGGCATCCAGGTGCCGCTGCTCGCGATGCACTCGATCGAGGTCGATGGCGTGCGCGTCAGCCTCTTCGGCAAGGTGTGGAGCGAGGTGGCGCCCGGCAGCTTCGTGACCGAGGTGTCCAGCGACGATGGCGCCGTGCGCCTGCGGATCACGCGCTCGTTCGCGATCGCCGAGGGCGGCGACGGCTTCGACCTCTCCGTGGCGCAGCGTGTCGACAACCTCGGCGCGGCGGCGGTGTCCGCGTCGATCGTGCACTTCGGCCCGGGCGACCTTGCCCTCGAGACCGGCGCGCTCATGGATGTGCGCCGCTTCCAGACCGGCTACCTGCTCAGCGAGAAGCGCGACCCTGCCGAGAGCGCGGTCATCACGCACGACTCGGTGATCGACCACGCGGAGGCGGTCAAGCGGGTGCAGGCGGACCAGTTCACGATGTGGCCGAGCCAGCTCCAGCGCGAGAGCGGCGACCGGATCGCGTGGTTCGGCAGCACCAGCCGGTACTTCTCGCTGGCGATCCATGCGCCAATGAGCGCTGCGCCCGGCGCGAAGCCGGGCTCGAAGTCCGCGGCCCCTTCGATCGGCGAGATCCGCGCGCGCCTCGGCGACGAGCACCCTGTCGGCATGGCGTCCGGTCCGGTGGTCTACACGTACGTGTACTCGCCGGCGCAGCGCATCGATGCGGGCGCGGCTGGCGAGTGGCCGCTTGGCGCGTTCGCCGGACCGCTTGACCGGTCCCTGCTGAGGTCCACGGAGCCGTACAGCGCGCTTGGCATGGTTGGGCTGATCCTGTACCAGATCGGCGGGTGCTGCTCCTGGTGCACCTTCGCCTGGCTCGCCAACGTCCTCGTCGAGTTCCTCGGGCTGCTGCACAACTACGTGGTGTTCGACTGGGGCCTCGCGATCATCGTGCTCGTGATCGTGGTGCGCTTCCTCCTCCACCCCATCACCAAGAAGGCGCAGGTCAGCATGTCGCGCTTCTCGAAGGCCATGGCCGAGCTGAAGCCGGAGCTCGAGGCGCTTCAGAAGCGCTTCGGGGATGACCCGGGGCGCATGCGTCAGGAGCAGATGCGCCTGTACGGGGAGAAGGGCGTCTCGCCCAAGGGATGCATCGGCGGGCTTGCGCCCACGTTCCTGCAGATGCCCGTGTGGATCGCGCTCTATGCGGTGCTGTACCTCGCCTACGAGCTGCGCCAGCAGCCCGCATTCTTCGGCGTGTTCCAGCTCGCGGGCGGCTGGGAGTTCCTCGGCGACCTCAGCGCCCCGGACCACTTCATCAGCTTTGGCCACACCTTCAACCTCTACCTCTTCAAGGTCTCCGGCATCAACCTGGTGCCGCTGCTCATGGGCGGCGTCTTCTGGCTGCAGCAGAAGTACATGGCCCCGCCCACCGCGCTGAAGCTCTCGCCGGAGCAGGAGCAGCAGCAGAAGATCATGAAGGTCATGACGGTGGTCATGTTCCCGCTCATGCTCTACGCCGCGCCGAGCGGCCTCACCCTCTACATCATGACCTCGACGCTTGTGGGCGTGTTCGAGTCGATCCAGATCCGCAAGTTCATCGCGCGCGAGGACGCCAAGCCGAAGCCTGCGCCCGGTGCGGCCCCGAAGCGCAAGAAGGACGCGCTCGCCCGGCTCTACGAGTCCGCGATGGAGCGGGCGCGCGAGAAGGAGCAGGCCCGTCGCGCGCGCACCTACAAGGACAAGGATCGCTGATCCGGCGCGCGCATGGAGTCGGTCCTCGGCGGCACCATCGTCGCCCGCGCGAGCGGTCCGGGCCACTCGACGCGCGCCATCGTGAGGCTGTCGGGACCTGACGCGCTCGCGGCCGTCGCGTCGCTGATGCGCGAACCCGGTGCCGCGGGGCTGCAGGCCGGTGACTCGACCGCGCTGTCCGCGTCGCTGCGCACCCGCGGGGCGCACCGGATCCGGATGGGCCTTGAGGTGTGCGGCGAGCGCTGCACCTGCCCTGCGCTGGCGCTCTCCATGCCCGGTCCGCGCTCGTTCACGGGCGAGGACTGCGTGGAGCTGCTCGTCCCGGGACACCCGGCGCTGGCGGATGCGGTGGTGCAGGCGCTGCTGCGCGTGCCCGGAGTCTCTGCGGCGACGCCCGGCGCATTCATGGCGCGCGCGCACGCGGCCGGGACGATTGCGCTGCAGGATGCCGAGCGGATCGCGCTCGAGATCGGCGCGACGCACGCGAGCGAGCTCGAGGCGGCCCGTGGCCTGCAGTCGAATCCGCTCGTGCAGGCGGCCCGCAGCGCCACGTCAGCGCTCGCCGAGCTACTTGCGCGCGTCGAGGCTGGGATCGACTTCACCGACTCCGAGGATGTGGTGGCGATCGCCGCGGAGCACCTGTGCGCGCGTGCGCGCGCGGTTCGCGATGAGGTCACCATGTGGGTCGACGGGTCGGTGCCCATCGAGTCGGTCGGCACGGTGCCGTCGGTTGCGCTCCGCGGTCCGCCCAACGCAGGCAAGTCGAGCCTCTTCAATGCGCTTCTCGGCCGCACGCGCGCCGTGGCGAGTCCGGTCGCCGGGACGACGCGCGATGCGATCGTGGAGGAGCTTGAGGTGCAGGAGCCCGGCGCGCGCGGCGGCAGTCCCGCATGGCGGGTGCTGCTCGTGGACACACCGGGCATCGAGGACCCGCGCAGCGCGATCGATGCGCTCATGCAGCGGCAGGCGGCGGTCGCGGAGGGCGCGGACCTCGTCGTGCTGTGCGAGCCGCTCGGATCGCCCACGCATCCCGCGGCATCGCCCGATGGACGGACGATCCGGGTCGCGACCCGCGCCGACGAGGTCCCGCATGGCATGCGGCCGCCGGCGGAGCCAGGCACCCTGCGCACGAGTGCGGTCACGGGCGAGGGCATCGCCGAGCTGGCCGGCGCGATCGCCTCGCGGCTTGCCTCGCGCGGCGGCGTCACGTCGGGTGCGCAGCGGGTGGGGGTCCTTGCCCGCCACCGCGAGGCCATGATCCGCGCCGCAGACTGGATCGGCCGGGCCATCGGGGCCGCATCCGCGGAGCCGGGGCGCACGATGGCGCATCCCGAGCTTGTGGCGGATGCGCTTCGCGGCGCGCTCGATGCGCTCGGCGAGGTGACGGGCGAGGTCACCCCCGATGACGTGCTTGGGCTCGTCTTCTCGCGCTTCTGCATCGGCAAGTGAATGGGGATTCCGCTGGACCGCCCGCCGGTGCGGGCCTGCATCCGGCATTACCTTGTGCCGCATGTCCCGGCCGCCCCTGATGACGCACCGAATGCCGATCCGTCCCCGGTACTGCGAGTGCGATCCGATGGGCGTTGCGCACCACAGCGCGTATCCCGTGTGGTTCGAGCTTGGGCGCACGGAACTGCTCCGCGCGAGCGGTCACTCCTACGCCGACATCGAGCGGGAGGGAGCGTTCCTCGCCGTGACTCGCCTGGAGGTCAGCTACCGCCGCCCCGCGCGGTATGACGAGGCACTCGACCTCGAGACATGCCTGATGGATGTCGGGCACGTCAAGATCGAGCACACGTACCGGCTGCTCCGCGACGGCGAGCTGCTGGCCACGGGCGCGACGACGCTCGCGTGCCTTGACCGCGACGGCCGGCCGCGCGCGCTGCCGCCTGCTCTGCAGTTCAACGGCTGACCGCAACGCCATGGCGCGCCGAACCCGAGGCCAGTCCCGCGAGCCCGTGGCGGATCCTGCGCTCCGCAGGCTCATCGCGCTCCAGCGCGTCAAGGGCGGCTCCCGCCCGAGCGAGCGCCAGGCCGCCGACACCAGTGCGGCGTTCCGTGCCCTCGGCGACGAGCTGCGGCGTTCGGCGAAGCGGCTTGGAGGGATCATGGAGGCCTGGGATGACCTCGTGCCCCTGTCGCTGCGCGATGCGACTCGCGTGGAGTCCTTCGAGCGCGGCACCCTGACCGTGACGGCGGAGTCGTCCGCGACGATCTACGCGCTTGACCGCGAGATGCGCGCAGGGCTCGAGGCCGCGCTCCAGAACGCGACGGGCGGCAGGCTGCAGCGCGTGCGCGGCCGCATCGGCCGCATCGATCGCGACCCCGACCCTGATCCCGATGCGCGCTGATGCGGACCCTGGGGCCGCGTCGCATCGAGCACGCGCCGCGCGTGCGGGACTTCCATCGCGCTACCCTCCGCACCCATGGTCGGCATCACCATCCGAGGCCTGAGCAAGAGCTACGACGGCGTGCCCGCCGTGCGGAGCGTCGACCTCGACGTGCCGGCCGGGTCGCTGACGTTCCTGCTCGGGCCGTCCGGATGCGGCAAGAGCACGATGCTGCGCATGATTGCGGGATTCGTCGAGCCCGGCGCAGGCTCGATCCGTTTCGGCGACCGTGACGTCACCCACGTCGCGCCCGAGCGCCGCAACGCAGGGCTTGTCTTCCAGAACTACGCGCTGTGGCCTCACATGACGGTGGCGCAGAACGTGGCGTTCGGCCTCGAGGTGCGCAAGATGCCCAAGGCGGACATCGCACGCCGCGTCGACGAGTGCCTTGGGCTCGTGCGCATGCGCGAGTACGCGTCCCGCACGCCGAACCAGCTCTCCGGCGGCCAGCAGCAGCGGGTCGCGCTCGCGCGCGCGATCGCGTTCCGTCCCGACGTGCTGCTGCTCGACGAGCCGCTGTCGAACCTCGACGCGAAGCTGCGCATCGACATGCGGGCGGAGATCCGCCGCATCGTGGATGACCTGCGCATGACGACCATCTACGTCACCCACGACCGCGACGAGGCCCTGTCGCTCGCGGACTCGATCGTGGTGATGCGCGCCGGCGACGTGGTGCAGCGGGGGACGCCGCGGGAGCTCTACGAACGACCCAACTCGACGTTCATCGCGGGCTTCCTCGGCGAGACGAACCTCGTCGAGGGGACCCTCGAGGGCGCGCCCGGTCCCGACTCGATGGCCCAGGTCCGCACGCCGATCGGCATGCTGCGCGCATGGGTGCCCGAGTCGCTCGCGCGCCGCTCCACCGTGATGCTGTCGATCCGCCCCGAGGCGATGACGCTCGTCCGCGGCGCGGCAGGTGGAGCCTCGGGCGCGGATGTGATCGAGGCGACCATCGCGTCCACGACGTATCTCGGCGCTGTAGCGCACCATGAGGTGGCTGTGGGCGGGATCGCGCTTCGCGTGCTCGAGACGAATCCCCGCATTCCGGCCCGTGCGGGCGAGGCCGTGAGGCTCGCGGTATCCCCCGATCAGGTGGTCGGGGTCGATGGCACCCCGTGACCCTGGCGCGGCGGCCGCACGAGCGACACGGCCACGAGCAGCGCCAGCCCCATCGACACCCACTGCGCGCCAAACCCCGTGACCATGCCGTGCCTGCGCGCGTCCGCGGTCGCCTGCGCGATCTCCGGCGCGCGCGACGCGAGCTCCTCGGCGGCCACGAGATCGCCGCCGAGCGCACGCGCGACGAGCTCCGATGAGCGCTCCGGATGGTCCGACAGGTTCCGGTCGGTCAGCGCCGACGAGAACGATGCCTGCGTGAGGATCCCCACGACCACGACCATGAACGCCAGCCCGAGCGAGCTCCCGACCTGGCGGAAGGAGTTCAGGATGCCGCTGGCCTCGCCTCGCCGCGCGGGATCGACGCGGCTCAGCGCATCGGTGTTGGTGGGCGTCATCGCGAAGCCGAGGCCGGCGCCGAGCAGCGACATGCCGACGGCGATCACCGCGTAGGTGCCGGCCGCGATCCCCGCGACCTCCACCGCGACGCCCGCCACGGCAAGCGTCAGCCCGATCAGCACGGGCTTGCGGACGCCCACGCGGTCGTACATCCGCCCGGCGACATGGATCACGACGAGCACGGGGATGAGCAGCGGAAGCGTGGCTACGCCTGAGCGCAGCGGATCGAACCCGAGCGCATCCTGGAAGTAGATCGAGAGGAAGATCGTCTGCCCGATCGTCGCGAACTGGATGAAGAAGAGCGTCAGGCAGTCGCCGAGCAGCCCAGGGTCGCGGAGCATCGGAAGGTCGATGAGCGCGCGGCCGTGCGCCGAAAGTCGCCACTGCCTGCGCGCGAACAGCGCCATGAGCGTGGCGCCGGCCCCGGCGAGCACCCACGGCGCAGGCGCATCCCAGCCACGCGAGGCCACCGACTGCAGGCCGCCCACGAGCATCGGCATCCCGGCGAGGATCATCGCGACCGAGAGCGCATCGACCGGCCGGCGCGCACGCGGCACCAGCGGCAGCCCGACCCGTGCGGACAGCGCGAGCGATGCGGCGGCGATCGGCAGGTTCAGCCAGAACACCCAGCGCCACGATGCGGCCTCGATGATCGCGCCGCCGATCACCGGTCCTGCCGCCAGGAACAGCAGCGAGATGCCCGCATAGGCGGCCATCGCCTTGCCGCGCTCGCCTTGGGCGAAGCTGTCCGTGACGATCGCCGCGCTTGCGGGCTGCATGACCGCCGCGCAAAGGCCCTGCGCGATGCGCCCCACCACGAGATGCCACGGCTCCTGCGCCACGCCGCACCCGATCGACGCCAGCATGAATCCGACCATCCCCACGCGGAATGCGCTGGGCCGGCCAATCACGTCGCCAAGACGGCCGCCAAGCGCCAGGCACGATGCGAGCGCGAGGAGGTAGCCGTTGACGACCCATCCGCGCCCTTCAGCGCCAAGGCCCACATCGGACTGGATGGTGGGCAGCGCCACGCCCACCACCGTCGAGTCCAGCATGATCATGGACAGCGACCCAGTCATGGCCACCAGCGTCCACCAGCGGCGAGGGTGCGGGGGCCTTGGCTCGAGGGACGCCATGCGCGAGATCGTAAGGAGCGTCCCGCGTGGTAGAACGGTACGCATGGCGCACGAGGCACGGCGATGGTCGCGGCTCATCCTCCCGCTTGGGGCAGTGGCGGCGCTCGGCGTCCTGGTCGTCGTGCTGGTGGCCGTGCCGCAGGAGGCATCCACTGTGCGCGGCCCGATGCAGGCGGAGCAGCCGGCGGAACCTGCGACCAAGTCCGCTGCGGCCGCACGGGAGGCGGGAGCGCCTGCGAAGGACCGCGGGGCGCGTGCGGCGACCCCAAGGAAGTCGCGGGCCGCGGACCCATCGCAGCCGATCGAGTACCGATTCACGTCGCTCGATGGCCGCGAGTGGTCATCGGAGGCGCTCAAGGGGAAGGTCGTGTTCGTGGACTTCTGGGCCACATGGTGCGGACCGTGCAGGGCCACGATTCCCGAGCTCGCGCAACTGGCGCGCGCGTTTCCCGACGATGTCGTCGTGATCGGCGTGAGCAAGGAGCCCGCATCCACCGTGAAGCCATTCGTGGATGGACAGGACATCCCGTACCCATGCGTTGCGGGTCCGCTGCCGAGCATGCCGCAGCAGTTCCGGTCGGTGCGCAGCATTCCCACGATCTTCGTGATGGACCGTCAGGGGCGCATCTCGACCACACTGGTTGGGCGCCACTCGTTCTCGCAGCTCTCGGCCGCATTCAGGGCCGCAGACTCGCTTCCCGCGGCCGCGGGCGGCTGAGCTTCGCGGGCGCCTGCGACCAGTTCAGTGCGACAGCCGGCTTGCCGGCACGGCGGACAGCTCGGCGGCGCCGGGCGGTCTCCACCGCAGCGCAAGCGACTCGCTGCCGGTGGCCTCGAAGAACCTGATGCAGATGCGGTGGCGGCCCGCGCCGAGCGCGACATCGCCTGTCTTCTCTGTGGCGCCGTGCGGACCGTCATGATCGATGACCACGGTCGAGTCGATCTCGAGGATCGAGCCGTCATCGCTCGAGAGCCCGAACCGGTACACGCCCGCGCGCGACACGTCGATGAAGCCCGTGAGCATCACCGCGAAGCGCTCGGCGGGACGGTCCGCCGGCAGCTGCACGTCGACCACATCGGCGCGCCACGCCGAATCCTGGGCGGCGAGCGCCTCGCGCGCAGGCACGCGGTCGAACGCGCCCTCAAGCAGGCGCACCGCCAGGCCTGGGCGTGACTCCGTGCGCGCGATCGGCGCGCGCGGCTCGACGCGGGTGAACTGCGCTTGCGTCTCGGGGCCAACCTGATTGCCGTTCCAGAACGTGGCGGCGCGCAGCGTGCACGTGTCCCGGAGGGTCACCGACGGGATCCCCTCGCGATTGGGAGCCGCGACGGGCGACGACGAGTTCGGCGCGCGGCCATCCGTCGTCACCCGGATCTCGCACTGCGCATCGACGGGCTCGAACGCGACGGGCACCGAGTCAATGAAGATGCGTGCGTCGCCGGCGATCGTGGCCCGACGTGCGATGGCCGGCATCGCGGACCAGTGCACGGCGATGACGGGAGCGGCAGCGTTCGGCATGCCCTCGGCAGCTGGCGGTGCGGCCACAATGCGGATCAGCGTGTCGGCCCCGTCCCGCTCGGCGAGCGCACGCGGCGGACCGCTCTCGCCGAGCACGCGGACGCTGGTCGGCGCATCAAGCACGCCGGGAAGCCGCAGGTCGGTGCCCGCCTGCGCCGCACCCTCCCACAGATGGAGATAGGCGGTCACGCTGCCGTCGGGCGCAGCGCGCCAGGTGATGCGGCCCCATGAAGGCTGGTCGAGTGGCGCTGCGCCGCACCCTCGCACGCTCTCGCCGAAGGCATGCATCCATGACCCGACCTCGCGCAGCACGCCGAGCGTGCGGCCGTCGATCGTGCCGCGCCCTGTGGGACCGACATTGAGCAGGAAGTTGCCGTCCTTGCTGACGCAGTCCACGAGCATGCGCGTGACCGCCGCCGCGCTCTTGAAGTTGACGTCATCGCGCGCGTAGCCCCAGGAGTCGTTGAGGGTCATGCACGTCTCCCACGGCCGGGGCAGGCCAGCCTCGGGGATCTTGTTCTCGGGAGTCGCGTAGTCGCCGGGCTGCGCCCAGCGGTCATTGACCAGTATGCCCGGCTGGAGCGTGCGCGCCATCGCGACGATCGCATCGGAGCGGTGTTCGGCCATGCCATGCTCCCAGTCGCCGTCGCCCCACAGGATGGCGACCGTCCCGTACCTGCCGCCAAGCAGCTCCCGAACCTGCGCCGCCATGAAGGCCGAGTACCGCGCGTAGTCCGCGCCTTCAGCGGATCGCGACTCCCACGGGCGCCGGGGGAGGTAGTCCGGATGCGACCAGTCGAGCAGCGAGTAGTAGAAGCCCAGCGGCATCCTCTCGGCCGCGGCGGCATCCGCGAGCTCCTTGAGAGGGTCGCGATGTCGGCCGCCCTCCTCGACCGGCTTGCCGAAGCGAGTCGATGCGATGTCGAGTTCGCTCACGTCGCTGCGCCAGATCGCGAACCCCTCGTGGTGCTTGGTGGTGACCACCATGTAGCCCATCCCCGCGTCGCGTGCCGCACGCACCCACGCCGCGGCATCGAAGTCGACGGGATCGAAGCGCGGCAGGAGTTCGGCCTGGTACTCCGCAGGCGGGATCTGGAGCCTGTTCAGGATCCATTCGCTCCATCCCGGAAGGAACGCACCCTTCCATACGCCGCCTGCCTCGCTGTAGAGGCCCCAGTGGATGAACATCCCGAACCGCGCCTCGCGCCACCACTGCATGCTGGGTGGCGCAGGTGCTGCAGGGGACTGCGCGAGCGCGACGGCGGCGATGACTGCGGCGGGATCCATGAGCGGAGTATGCCACGGACGAGCGATACGATCGCGCGCCTATGTCCACGTCCATCCAGGTCAACGGCCAGTCGATCGAGCTGGTGCCCCAGGAGCGGGGTCCCTTCATGCACCTGAGCTCGCAGCTGATTCCCCAGCTCGACCAGGGCGCCGAGCTCGCCCCGCTGCTCTTCGGGATCATCGCGCAGGGGCTCCAGTCGAGCCAGCCCATGACCCATCCCGTGGCCCAGTCGGCGCTCTGGATGCTGTGGCAGATGGGCATCCGCGAGATCACGATCGACCTCGAGCAGCAGCGCGCGAACGTCCTGAAGTCGCTGACGCCCGAGGAGCGCGCGCGCGACACGACAGACCCGTACTCGCCGGGCGGCATCGGCTGCGGCCGTGGCAACCTGCAGGCAGTCTCCGTGTTCACGCGTCGCCAGTTCCAGCTTGACGGGCAGGCCATTCGGGTGCGGCTCCGCCCGCCTGAGGACCTGAAGGCCGCGATGAAGGCCGTGCAGGACGAGCGGCTGCTGCAGGAGTGGCCGCAGCTGACCGCAGCGCGGCTCATGGCCGGGCTGATGTTCGGCGGCGCGACACGAGAGGACCCGCGCGTGCTCGCGATGGTTCAGGTGCTCGCGGACCATGGGATCGCGGCGCTGCGCATCGACGCGAACTCGCGCACCATCACCTTCGAGGGATTCGAGCCGGAGTTTGCCGCGGCCGCCGCGTACCTGCAGGGCGGCGATGCGGCGGCGATCGCGCGCGTCCGGCAGGGCGTGCGCGAGATGCTTGCGCGCGCCATGCAGGCGACGCCGCAGCCAGGGCAGGCGCCCGCGGGTGCGGCGCGCGCCGGGGCGGCGCCGGGCCCGAACGCGGGTGCGGCAACGCTCGCCCCGCCGGCCGCGCGTCCCTCGTTCAAGCGGCGCCGCAGGTGAACTGCCGGTCTCTTGGACCTCGGGGCTTGGTCTGCACGATGCCCGTGATACGGTGTGTCGGTTGACGCTTGACCGACAAGGTCCCCTTGCGCCACTCGCGCGGCGCGTGACATGCCTCGCGTGCGCAGCGGCGGCAGTGCTGCCTGCCGTGCCGGCCGCACTGGCGCAGCAGTTCGTCGACCAGACGGCGGCGAGGTTTCCCGTGCAGGCCGACTACACGAACTACATCGCGGTGGGCGACATCGATGCCGACGGCGACCTCGACATCTGCTTCGCCAATGGCGGCGGCTACAGCACGCTCGGCACGCTGCTGAAGCCGCGCATCTACGTCAACAGCGGCAGTGGCGTGTTCGCTGACGAGACCGATGCGCGCGCGGCGGGCGTCACAGGTTGCTTCAGGAGCGCAGAGTTCGGCGATGTCGACAGTGACGGCGACCTCGACCTGCTGCTGGCGCAGGACTTCAACCGGCCCGCAAAGCTCCTGATCAACTCCGGCGCAGGAGCCTTCTCCGACCAGAGCGCCGCGCGCCTTCCGACCGCTGGCCTGTCGAGCGCGCGTGCGACATTCGGGGATGTCGACAGCGACGGCGACCTCGACATCGCCATCTGCAACTCGGGCACGACGAGCCGCTTCGGCACCAACGGGCAGCCCCGCCTGTGGATCAACGGGGGGAGCGGCGTGTTCGCGGACGAGACATCGGCGCGGCTGCCGGCCGGAAACATCGCGCAGCAGATGGACGTCCTCTTCTTCGATGCCGATGGCGACCTGGACCTTGACCTCCTTGTCGTGACCCGCGCGACCACTCCAGCGCAGAGCAGGCTCTGGCTCAACGACGGGACCGGGCGCTTCTCGGCAGGCGTGGCCTTCCCGGCCGACGCGACCGCGTATGCCTACGACGCCGGCGACATCGACGGCGACGGGGACCTCGACCTCATTGGCGTCAACGCCGGAGCCTCGAACCGCGAGCTCCTTGCGCGCAACGCCAACGGGATCGGCACGTCATGGACGGACATCTCCGCGTCGATCTCCCCCAACCCGACCACGGACGACAATGACAGCAAGTTCGTCGACATCGACAACGACGGCGACCTTGACCTCGTGATCGCCGTGCTTGGCGCATCCAAGCGCATCTACGCCAACAGCGGCACGGGCACGTTCACCCAGGTCACTGGCGCGATCACCGCCTCGGCCGACTCGTCACTCGACATCAAGGTGGCCGACTTCGATGGCGACGGTCGGTATGACCTCGTGACGGCACAAGGGGAGAGCGGGCAGTTCCAGAACCGCATCTACATCAATACCGGTGCCGTCGACACG
>JBIIIL010000178.1:0-5566 GCA_044234825.1 Phycisphaerales bacterium | reverse complement strand
ACCTCGCTAAAGGGACCGCTGCACTGAGTCGCGCTCACCAGCGAGTTCCCGACGAGCTCGACCTGCATCGTGCCCGATGCACTCGACGCGACGAGCGCGTTCCACTGCTTGGGGCTCAGCAGCACTGTCGCCGTGTCAGGCTGCGCCGGGCAGTCGCTACCGCCGGTCTGGAAGAGTGTCGAGGCGACCACGGTGCCGGCCAGCCGCAGAGTGGCGAACTCCGTGGGAAGGTTGAGGTCACCGACGACCTTCACCGTCACGCGCACCGGCCAAGGCGATGGCCAGACATTCGCGAGCGATCCCGTGGCAGGCACACCGTTGCCGAAGGCGCCCATGTTCCCGGTGGTGCGGGACTCGCTCGACTGGCATAGATCGCCGATGCCGTTCTTGTCGCAGTCTGCCTGGTCGGGGTTGGCCACGAGCGGGCAGTTGTCGGCGGAGTCGGGCACGCCGTCGCCGTCGGCATCCTGCGCCCATGCGCTTGGGGCGATCCAAGAGAGGCCGGCGACGGCTGCGATACTCACGACAACGCTTCTGGACATCATTCAGGCCTCGCGGCACTTCAGGCCACGCACAGGCGCTGCCCAACCTACCACCGGGGGACCCGCACGCCAACGCCCGCCCGCTCAGCCGACCTCACTTTCCCGTAACGGGTCGCCCCTGCCCCGACATGACGCCGCACCACGACGCCTTCCTGCTCGAGGCGTACATTGCACTTTGGTGACGTTCCACGGCGCCATCCTTGCGCGCATCGGTCCGCTTCTTTCCGCCACGATCCTGATCGGCTGCGCGGCCGATCGCGGAGCCGAAGGACGACCCGCTGATCCGAGTCTCCTCCCTTTCACGTATGCCCCGAGATCCGATGGCGCTGCCAATGGTGGCGTGCGCGCGATCCTGCAGGACCGCCACGGGCACTACTGGTTCGGCAGCCACTTTGAGGGCGTCTGTCGCGTTGACCGCGAGCAGGTTCGGAAGTTCACCACCGCGGACGGGCTGAGCGACGACCAGGTCCGCGCGATCGAGGAAGCGCCAGACGGCTCGATTTGGTTCGACACGGGGGTCGGCGTGAGTAGCTTCGATGGCGAGCGCATCTGGACGCGCACGGACCGCGAGCTTCCGGTGATGTCGCCGTGGGCTCTCGAACCAGGCGACCTCTGGTTCAAGGCGGACGAGTCGCACGGCTTCAGCACGGTGGAGCGCGAGGCCGGCGTCTACAGGCTCAATGATGGACGGTTGACCTACCTGGCGCTGCCCCTGCCACCTCAGCTTCGCCCCGACAGCGGTTACTCCGTGACCGGCTTCGCCAAAGGTAAGGGCGGGCGGATCTGGATCGCGACGTACAACGCGGTCTTCGGCTTCGACGGTGTGTCATTCACGACCATCGACGGCACGCGCATGGGGTTGAGGGAAGGCGAGGGCGTGCCCCACGTCCGATGCGTGTTCGAGGACAGTCGCGGACGCGTGTGGATCGGCAACAACGGCGTCGGCGTGATCGTGGTGGATGGCGATTCGACGGTCGGTCTCACCCCGCTCGCCGGGACGAGCGAGGTGCTGCTTCGCATGGGTGACCCGCTCACCCCTTCCGCCGCCGTGGATCGGGATCGATCGCTCCAGCGGGTCTTCTCGATCGGCGAGGATCGCGACGGCAACATCTGGATCGGCACGATCGGTGGTGGTGCATGGCGGTACGACGGGCGCGAGTTGCGGCAGTTCACCGCGAGTGACGGACTGACCACCGCGAGCGTCATGGCGATCTACTGCGGCCGTGACGGGACACTTTGGCTCGGCGGTGAAGGCGTGTTCCGCCTTACCGGGCAGCGTTTCGAGCGAGTGCACTGAGAAATGGGCGCTCCGAACGGTTCGGAGTGAACGCCCTAGGCCCACCGGCCGGGGCCCTTGCGTATGTGGCCTAGGGCCCTGTGGCCACCCTCCGCGCAACACGCGGCGTGACCTTGCGCGTGCAGATGAGCGCCAGAAGCGCCACTGCGCCTGGTGCGGGGATCGCCGTCAGCTGCAGCGACGAGGTGGAGGCGAGGAAGGTGTATCCGTTCGTCGCCGGATCGAACCTGAAGAGGTTGAAGGTCGTCGATCCGTAGGCAACCGGGGTCGCATCGGGTGCCACTCCATTCGAGATGAAGTAGTACGGCTCGGGGCCTGTCGTGAAGCCCCGCGTGTTCAGATCGACTGCGGAGAGATTCAGGGTCGACGAGTTGAGCGCCACATAGAGATAGGGGTCGTAGGCGATTCCGCCGACGACGGACGGTGCAGCGCCGATCACCGATCCGAACAGCGACACCGATAGGTTCGCGTTCTCGACGAACTGCGTCACGAACGGGGCGCTTGGGAAGTTCGGGTTGCTCTCGACGAACGAGAGGGGCGCCGACGCCTTCGTCTCGATGATGCCCTGCACCGAGTACCCGTTGCTGAGCACGCCGGTGAACTGAAACGAGTCGGCGCGCGCTGCGGACGCTGCGAGCGCACCTGCGAGCACGGACGTGAAGGCGATGAAGCGGATGGTCATGGCGTGGCTCCTCAGACTCCTCTGCGCCGAGAGAGCAGCCTGCAACAGGAAGAGTGCACACCGATCGAGCCGTGGCAACGCAAATCCATGGAATACACACGTTTATCAAGGCCGACATCAGGTTCGCTGGGGACCTTCGAGCCTGGACGCCAGAACGGCGCCCAAGTCTGGACCGAGCGCCGCCGCGCTTGCGCAGCGCTGCCCGCGAACGCTTACTTTCGCGCCAGGAGGTTCCACCCATGCAGCGCGTCCTCGGGATCGGCGGCGTCTTCTTCAAGTCACGCGATCCAGCGGCGCTCGTTGGCTACGCAACCGGTGTCACACCATTCCCAGCGAACGCCCCTCCCCCGCTGCATCCACGCGTTCGAATGCTCCCAGGCAGCGGCTTCTCGCTGAGAATGAAGACTCGCAGGCCCAATGGCCCACTCATCGGACCTTGAGGCCCGAGTTGGCCGTGACCGTGACTATGGGCTCCGCGCGACTCGGAACCCGAGGAGCAGGTAGTTGTTGGACGGGACGGCGTACATGCGCTGTGACGACCGGCTGTACATCGACTGGAAGCTGTCCCAGCTGCTGCCACGGAGCACACGGTGCGAGCCCGAACTCGGGCCGAGCGGGTTCACCGGCGGGCTCGATGCGTAGTAGCTCCCTGAGTACCAGTCGTTGACCCACTCCTGCACGTTGCCGCCCATGTCGTGCAGGCCAAATCCATTGCCTGCAAGCCGGCCGACCGGGCGCGTCTGGCACGCTGCTCCACTGCTGCAGCTGCCGG
The DNA here is from genome assembly GCA_044234825.1 of Phycisphaerales bacterium. Classification (GTDB taxonomy): domain Bacteria; phylum Planctomycetota; class Phycisphaerae; order Phycisphaerales; family SM1A02; genus ZLKRG44. The sequence goes on along the minus strand of JBIIIL010000178.1, from coordinate 2,273 downwards.
TGTAGATCCACTCGATCTGCCCTATGTGGGCATCGTCATTTGTGCCGCTGGGGTACCCGGGCATCGAGTGGAATGCCGTCGACGTGCCCGCGCGGTACGCGTACTCCCACTCGGCTTCCGTCGGCAGCCGCATTCCCGTGGCAGACAGGAAGCCCTGAATCATGTTCCACGAGACCCGTTCCACCGGGCGGCTGGACACCTGTTCAGCAGGCACCTGCGCGCTTGGACTCTGGAAGCTGGAAGGGTTCGAGCCCATCCGCGCCGTCCACTGCGCCTGGGTCACCTCGTAACGGCCCATGTAGAACGCGTTCGTCAAGCTCACGGTGTGCACAGGACTCTCCCCCGGTCCACACGCGTGCAGAGTTGATGCCGAGCAGCCCATCTGGAAGGTGCCGGGCGGTATCAGGACAAGCTCGATCTGCGTCGACGTGTCGCGCACACGCCATGCGTAGCCAGTCGCCTGGATCGACGCGCGAAGGCTTGTGTCATGGACAACAGCCGGATCCGGATGCGCCTCGACCAGAGTGGCCCACGCTGGCACCACGACCGGGCAGCTTCCCCACGACGCAAGCACCATCGCGAGGTCTGCTCCATCGACACCACTGTCGCCGCTGATGTTTGCGGAGCACGATCCCAGTGGATCGCACGGACCCCACTGCGCAAGCACATTGGCGAGGTCCAACCCGTCCACGACACGGTCGCCGGTGATGTCAGCAGCACACGACTGCGCGGATGCGCCCATCGCGGGCAAGAGCGACAGCATCGAAGCAGCCGCGGCACACCAGGGAGTTCTGTTGGTCAAACGTGAGCCCTCAGGACATGCCGGGTGACGCGCCCGAACTGAATCAACCTACCACCGGAGGGCTCGCGCGCCAAGAAGACATGATGCGACACGGCACGAGCGTTGAGCATGGATGGCGAGCGGGCTGCCGCGCGGGCCGACTTACTCGCCCGCGACTGGCCCTGCGACCCACTCTCTCAGATGGGGCCGCCCATCGGCTCCGCCGTGCACATGCGAAGGCGTGCGCAGTGAGGGCACCGTATCAGCCTGATCGGGCGTCCCGCCGCGCCCAGGCGGATGCCCGGGTACGGGAAGGCTGCATCACATGTCAGGCACCGCGCCTGCCACTTGCGCTGCGTCAAGGCCACGAGCCTCAAGAGGATCTGTCGCATACGCACACAATGTAGGTTGACAGTTCCCCGACACGAGACCATGCCGGATCCTGATGGCCGGCGCATCCTCCTCAAGCTGACGCCTGCCAACTAAACGCGTCCGCTGGTTGACGGTGATCGCCCCAGACCGCTCTACCAGGGCGTTGGCGTTCGCTGACATTCGTTCGCACACACGCTGTTCCTATGATCGCACTGCTCCGCACCGCGCGGTGTCCAGCATGCTCCTTGTCGCCACAGATCTTGCGAAGTCTCACGGCATGCGCGAACTGTTCAGGGGCGTCTCGGCGGGTATCGCCGCGGGCGACCGCGTCGGGCTGATCGGCCCCAACGGCGCCGGCAAGTCCACCCTGCTCCGGATGCTCGCGGGCGCCGAGGCTCCCGATTCCGGTTCGGTGCGCTCTCCGCGCGACACGGTGGTGGTGTATGTGGCTCAGCGCGATGAGTTCGCGCCAGGCACCACCCCCCTCGCGGCCGCCACTGAGGCGGCGCTCACCTCGGCGAGCGTGCACGGCGACCGGCACGATGCCGAAGTGCTGGCCGGCACCATTCTCGGCAAGATCGGGTTCAACGATGCCGTGATGGAGGAGCCCGCGGAACGCCTCTCAGGCGGATGGCGCAAGCGGCTGTCGATTGCGTGCGGGCTCTGCTCGGCTGGCGGCACACCCGACCTGCTGCTGCTCGACGAGCCGACCAATCACCTCGATGTCGAGGGAATCAAGTGGCTTGAGCAGTTCCTCACGCGCACCACCAACGACCTGCGCGCACGCGCGAGCGTCTTCGTGACGCATGACCGTGCGTTCCTGGAGCGTGTCGCGACGCGCGTCGTGGAGCTCAGCCGCGCGTACCCGCAGGGCACGCTCTCCATCGAAGGCCACTATGGCGAGTTCGTGCGCCGGCGCAGGGAGTTCCTTGATGCGCAGGCGCGCGGCGAGGCCACGCTCGCCAACGAGGTGCGCATCGACGATGCCTGGCTCGGCCGCGGCGCACAGGCACGGCGCACCAAGGCCAAGGGACGGATCGAGGACAGCGCCGAGCGCCGCGATGAGCTTGCTGCCATCTCCGCACGCAATGCCGCTGCGGCTGCAGGCGGCGCGCAAGTC
>JBIIIL010000019.1:0-19207 GCA_044234825.1 Phycisphaerales bacterium | reverse complement strand
GGCCTGCACACGTCCGTCCCGAAGTTGCACGATCCTGTCCGCGCGTGCGGCGACCTGGGAATCGTGGGTGACCATCACGATGGTCAGACCGGCCCTGTGGCGCTCGGCCAGCAGGTCAAGGATGGATGCGCCCGTCACAGCGTCGAGGTTTCCGGTTGGCTCGTCGGCAAGGAGCACCTTGGGCCCGCGGACCAGTGCGCGCGCGATGGCGGCGCGCTGGCGCTCGCCGCCGGAGAGCTGGGCCGGCTTGTGATGCAGGCGATGCGCGAGCCCGAACGAATCCAGCAGCGTGCGCGCCGGCACCGGGTCCGGCCGCATCCATCGGCCCACCATGGCAGGAAGCAGCACGTTGTCGAGCGTGTCGAGCTCCGGCAGCAGGTGATAGAACTGGAAGACGAACCCGACCTCGCAGTTGCGGTAGCGGTCGATGCGGCGACCGGGCGCGATCGAGATCGACTCGCCCTCGAACACGATCTCGCCGCGGCCCCGGTCCGGGCGGTCGAGACCCCCGAGCAGGTGCAGCAGCGTGCTCTTGCCGGAACCGCTCGAGCCAAGGATCGCCACCCACTCGCCCGCCCGCACGGAGAGGTCCGCGCCTCGCAGCACCTCCACAGGCACCGCACCGAAGCGGTACGTCTTGTGCACGCCGCGCGCCTCGAGGATGCCGGGGCGCTCAGCCATAGCGGAGCGCCTCCACAGGATCGGTGTCAGCGGCGCGGGCTGCCGGAATGGCGGCTCCAATCACGCTGAAGATGACCGCGCCGGCCACCGTGAGGCCCGCCGTCCACCAGTCGACCTCGTTGGGGATGTGGCTGAAGTAGTAGACCGACGGGTCCCAGATCAGCGTGCCGCGGTGGAGGAGCAGGCCAGTGCCCGCCAGCATGCTCACGAGCGCGGCGAGGGTCCACAGCAGCAGCGGCAGCAGCCGCCCCCGCACCGCCTGCCACACCACGCCGCAGAGCGCGCCCGCCGCGAGCGCGTAGGTGCCGATCCACACCGCCGCGGGGGCATCCGAGCCGATGGCATTGTGGATGTCGTTGATGCGGGTCACGATGACCCAGGCGAGCGCGACACCGAGCGCGCTGCCGAAGATGCCGATGACGAGCCCATAGCGCAGGAAGATCCAGAGGATGCCCGCCCGCGACGCGCCGACGCTGCGGAGGATCCCGATGTCGCGCGTCTTCTCGATGACGATGGCCCAGAAGATCGAGAGGATCAGCCCGGCGCACACGATGTAGATCAGCGAGAAGAGGATGCGCATCATCTCGCGCTCCTTCTGCACCGGCGCGATGAGGTCGCGCAGCTGCTGCTCCCACGTCAGCACGGACACCATCTGCGGCATCTTCGTGGTGAGCTGGCGGTCGCGGTCCACCTCCTGCGCGTAGTCCTGGTAGGCGAGCTCGATCGCGTCCCGGAGCGCGGCCGGCGTGACGCCAGGCTTCGCCCGCGCGAGGATCTTGGTCACGCGCGCTGGCGTCTCGCCGATCACGGGAAGCTGGCCATCCGGTCCGGGGTCCGCCGTGATGTCGTAGAGGGGCGCGCGGTCCATGCGCAGCATGCGCTGCACGACCGGGAGCGGCGCGAAGATGCGGTTCTTGTCGACCTCGTAGACGCCCGACTGGACCTCGTTGACGATCGGGAAGGCCTCCTCGCGCGGCTCCGCGATCTTGCCGCGCGAGCTGACGGGCACGAGCGTGAGCGTGACGTCGCGGCCCGGCATCGACCACCCGTAGCGAGGACGGTACGAGCCGTCGCCCTGCCGCTCGTTCGCGACGGACACGTGCATGCCGATCGCCACCCCGGGCCGTCCGGTGGCCGACTCCACCAGCGTCAGGCCATCCTGCAGCAGTGCCGGGCTGATGTCGATGCGCGGGTCATCGCGCCGCATGGCCGCACGGGCCGCGTCGTCGGCAGGCGGGCGCCAGTAGAGGTTGTCGGCGTACTCGGTCACCTCCGCGAAGCTGAGGGGCTCGATCGCCCACACTTGCGTCGTGACGATCTCCTTCTCGGGACCGCGCGGGTAGGGCATGCGGAGCAGGCCGAAGGTGTCGATGACGGGGGTCGCGCGGTGGCACTCGGGGAGCTCGTTGATGCGCGCAATGAGCTCCTCGTAGTGCGGCATGCCGGCGATGCCGGACGACACGATCACGTCGCCGACGATGGAGCGCCCCGCGCCCCGCAGCAGGTCGAGGAATCCGGTCATCACGCTCACCACCGTGACCACCATGGCCACGCAGAGCGCCACCGCGCCGATCGCGATGAGCGGGATCAGCCGGCTGGTGAGGTAGCGGTTGGAGAGGAGTCTCGCGTACATCGCGCGGGGGGAAGGCTATGCGCGCGGTGTCGGATGCGCATCCGCAGCCCGTTCGCCGTCAATCCGTGCCATGCCGGCGTCGATGCCCCGCGCGAGGAACTGAGCGACCGGCGGGCCGCCGATCGGCACCGCCACGACCCTGCCGACGCAGCGCGCAGCCTCGGGCCTCGCCATGCCGACCTTGGGCGCCACCATCGTGACGGTGATGTCGGCCTCGACGCAGATGCCGCCAAGCGCTGCGCCGCTGTCGCAGTCCATGCCGCTGGGGATGTCCACCGCAAGCACCTTCGCGCCGCGCTCGCGCATCAGGGCGATCCATCGGACGCGCACGGCATCCATCCCGGCGAGCGGTCGGTCAAGTCCCGTGCCGTAGAGCGCGTCGAGGACCACGACGCGGCGCGTGGCCGCGGCGCGCTCGATGCGGGATGCGGCGCAGGCGAATGGCTCGACGAGACCCAGCCTGCCCGCCAGCCTGTGCTGAAGCGCCGCGTCCGTGCCCGGTCGGGGTGCGTCCGCCTCGAGGGCGATGGCCTCGCCGCCTGCGCTGTGGATGTGGCGGATCGCCGCATAGCCGTCGCCGCCGTTCTGGCCGGGTCCGCAGACCGCGGCGAAGAGGGGATCGGCACCGGTTCCGCCGGTCCACGCTCGCATCGCCTCGTGCGCGACGCCAATCGCCGCGCACTCCATCAGGAGGAGGCCAGGGATCCCGACTTCACGCATGCACCACGCGTCATAGGCGCGCGCCTGAGACCTGCTGAGCACGACGCTGCCGTGGGGCATGGCATCCATCGTAGGCCAGCGACACGCGCTACCCTCGCACCGATGCAGGCAGTCATCGTGGCGACATGGATCGGCGCTGCACTGTCCGTGGCTGTGATCGCCTACTGGTCCGTCTTCGCGTGGCGCGCGGCGCGCGACGCCCGTGGAAGGCCGAGCCTGCTCGAGGGCCTTGCGTTGGCTGCGCCTTCGGGCGGGTGGGGCACCGTGCGCATCGTCGTCCCGGCCCACAACGAGGAGCGCCATGCGCCGACGCTGCTGAGGTCGCTGCTCGCGCAGGACTATCCGGGATCGATGGAGATCGTGTTCGTGCTGGACCGCTGCACCGACGGCACCCGCGCCGGGCTCGAGTCCGCGATCGCCACCCACTCGCGCCCCGATCGATGCCGCGTGCGCATCGTCGACAACGCCTCGTGCCCCGACGACTGGGCGGGCAAGTGCAATGCGGCGCGGGTTGGCGCGCAGCTCGACGCGGGCGGCGGCGCCGCGTGGCTGCTGTTCACCGATGCCGACACGCGCTTTGACCCGGGGCTTGTGCGCGCGAGCGTGGCGCTGGCGGCGCACCGGGGACTGTCGCTGCTGTCTGCCATGCCGCAGCTCACCTCGGGCAGGACATTCGAGCGTGTCGCGCAGCCTGTGGCGGCGCTGCAGCTCATGAAGCTGTACCCGCCCGAGCGCGTCAACCGCGCCGACGATCCGCGGCCCTTCGCCAACGGCCAGTTCATGCTCTTCTCGCGCGAGGCCTATGACGCGATTGGCGGTCATGGAGCCGTGAAGGACGCCCTGCTCGAGGACATCGCGTTCGCGCGCAAGGTCCACTACGCGCGGCGCAGGTTCGGCCTGTTCATGCCGGACGGCATGCTGATCACGCACATGTACGAGTCCGCGGAGCAGTTCCGCGAGGGATGGACCCGCATCTTCATCGAGTCATGCCACCGCGATCCGAGGCGCCTGCGCCGCTACGCGGTCGTGAGCGCCATCATCGGCATCGGGGGTCCGCTCGCATGCGTGCTCACGATCGCCGTCGGGACGGTGGGCGGCGTCATGGGCGACGTGCCGCTGATGGCGGGCGGCGCGCTCTGCGGCGCGCTGGGCCTGCTCATGCAGCACCTCGTGCTGCGCGGCATCTACCGCCTGATGTGCACGCCGCGGCGTGGCGTGTGGCTGCACTGGCTGGGCAGCGCATCGCTCTGCGGGATCCTGTGGCGCGCGGCGTCACTCCTCACCTCCGGGAAGCCCGTGCGCTGGGGCGGCCGGAGCTACGTGCTGGCGCCGTACAAGTACAAGTGGAGATGACATGCGGATACTGCTGACCAACGACGATGGCATCGACGCACCCGGCATTTCCGCGCTGCGGGCGGGCCTCGAGGGCATGGGCGAGATCCTTGTCGTGGCGCCCGCATCGGTGCAGAGCGCCAAGAGCCACGGCATCACGTTCCACCACCCGCTGCTCGTGCGCGAGGCGCGCCTGGCCTGCGGATCGACTGGCCTCGCGGTCGAGGGCACGCCGGCCGACTGCGTGAAGCTCGCGCTGCGCGCGCTTTGGGCGGATCGCTACGGCGCCGGCACGCGTCCCGACGTGGTCATCAGCGGCATGAACTGCGGCGCGAACGTCGGCATCAACGTGATCTACTCCGGGACCGTGGCGGCCGCGATCGAGGCCGCGTTTCTCGGTGTTCCGGCGATCGCGGTCAGCCTGCACATCGGCGACCCGCGGCGCATCGCATGGGCGCGTGCGGCTGCGATCGCGCGCAGCGCGATCGACCGCATCGCAAGCCACCCGCTTGACGCGCACCGAGTGATGAACGTGAACATCCCACGCACGGAGCGCGACGATGCTCCGGATCCCCAGATCCGCGTCGTGCCGATGAACACGGCGGCCGGCCGCGACGGGTACGAGCGCCGTGTCGCGCCTGATGGCCGCACCTACTACTGGCCGTGCGGCAGCGGCATGGAGTTCGTGCACACGGCAGAGGGCAGCGACGTCGAGGCGCTCAACCTGCGCCACGCGACAGTCACGCCGCTCTTCCACGACCTGACCGACCCCAGCACCATTGGCGCGTGGCGCGCGCGGCTCGAGCGTTAGGGGATCCCGACTGCCGGCGTCGCGGCGGCTGCATCCGCGGGCGAGTCATTCCGGAGGCGCGCACGCGGCACCGCGCGCGGTCGGGCGACTTCAGTCGAGGATGACGCGGACGCGGAAGCGCGCGACCTTGCCCTCGGGCAGGCGCGCCAACTGAGATCCCTTGGCTCGCCACCTGAACAGCGCGTCGATGACAGGCTGGTCGATGTCATCCGGATAGCCGCTTGACTGGACGATCTTCACGCTCACCGGCTTGCCCTGGTTGTCGAAGAAGAGGTCGGCCACCGGATGCATCGGGCGGGTCGTCAGGCGGGTGAGGATCGGGAGCTCGGGCCGTCGGGTCAGGATCTCGACGCCCTTGTGCGCAATGGGCGCACCCGTGCGCCACTTCTCGGGCGGGACGTTGATGACGCTTGTCGCGTCGGACTCGCGGTCGCTGCGCTGGCCGGAATCGGGGCGTCCTGCACCTTGGCCCGGCCCGATGACGCCGGATGGTGAGGGTGTTGTGGCGCCGCCGGCACCTGGGGGCGCCTGTGGAGCGGGCGGCACCTGCGCTTGCGCCGGGTCAGCGGGCGACTGCGGCGATGGCGGCTGCTCGGGCGGCACCGGAACGGGCAGCTGCGGGGCCTGTGGCGCAGGCGGCGGAGATGGTTCGCTCGGCGAACTAGGCGTGGCTGTCTGCGGCCGCTGGTCAGGCGGAGTCTCGCGCGCGATCGGTTCCGGCGTGCGTGCGGGATCCTCGGGCGCGGTTGGCGCCGGCTGTGGCGTCGGATCCGGCGTGATGGGGCGCTCAAGCGGCTTCGGTGCGGTGCCCGCGGGATCTGGCTCGGCCGGCGGAAGATCCGAACCGGACGGAACTTCGGCCGGTGCAGGCTCGGGCGTCGGTCGCGCAGTGCCCGGCGCCTCTGACGGCGCTGGCGGCGTCAACGGCGTCGCTGGACGCACGGCCTCGATCGGCGGGGCCGAGGGCTGCGCGGCTGGGGCATCTGGCGCGGGCGCCTGCGTTGGCGGAGGCTGCTGCGTCTGGGGCGTCGGCGCAGGGACTGGCTCGCGGGCGAGCTCAGGCGGGAGGGGCGAAGGATCGGAAACGGGAGCAGGCTGCTCCGGCGGTCCTGGCGGCGCGTCGGGTCCTGGCTGCGGAGGGCCGGCCACGCGCGCGCCACCTCCGGAATCATTGATGCGGAAACCGCCCTGGTCGACCTGGCCCAGGCGCGCCATGTGCTCCTGGTACTCGTCGGCGCCAATCCATGCCATCGACGTCTCGGAGCCATCCTCGAGACCGGGAATCAGCTCCGGGACCTCGTCGGGATCTGGCGGATTCTGCTGGTGCTCCTCGAGAGCCTGCGCGAGGCGCTCCTTGCGCCGCCGCTCGGCCTCGTCGCGCGCATCGACATTCGTGAAGAGTGCGGTGGGATCGCCGATGCCGAACGAGCGCGCGATCACCGGAACGCCCACGAAAAGGTGGATGCCCACGGCAATCGCGAACCCCACCACAAGCGGGCGGTTGTCGTTGGCGCGGGCCTCGAGCACGCAGTGATCGTACGCCCGCAGTGCGGGTGATCCGCAATCAGCGCCGAGGCGGCGTAGGGGAGGGCGCTGGAGCAGGTGTCGCGGCTGGCGCTGCCGCCGCAGCAGAGGGCTGAGCAGCGGGAGCCGAAGCAGGAGCCGCAGCCGGAGCCGCGCCGGGCGCAGCCCCGCGTCTGGGTGCAGCGTCGTCGCGCTCCACGCGCCGGCCCACCAGGTTGACCGTCAGCCCGGATCCGCGCAGCCGTTCCCACACGTCCTGCAGGATCGGCGCCCGGTCGACGGTGCCCTGGCCATCGGCGACCGCGACGTACACGACCGTGCGCTCGTCCTCCTTGCGGCTCGCCGCAATGCGCTCGGGCAGCGCATCGAGCTCGACCGGCTCCCGGTCGAAGAAGATCTTGCCCTCGAGGTCAATCGAGATGGTGGCGGCGGGGGCGGGCTTGGCATCCTGCGCGCTCGCGAAGTTGCGCAGCTCCATCGGCACCACGCTGACGCGCACCGCCAGCGCCTGGGAGTAGATGAAGAACGACAGCAGGAACATCATCACGTCGATGAGCGGGATCACCTCGATCCGTGGCTCGTGCGGCGCGCGCCTGAGGCGAAGTGTGGGCATGGCCGTGGGGGCCTAGAGGCCCAGGCGGACGGCCGCCAGGGCGGTCGAGACGTCACCGTTGAAGTGGAAGACCTTGTCGAGGCCCGTCGCCAGCATCACGCTCCAGACCTCGTCGCTCACCGAGCAGATGCGCATCGAGCGGTGCGAGGAGACCGCAAGCCTGCGGAGCCGCAGCATCTGCGCGATGCTCGAGGAGTTGAGGTAGCTCACCCGTGACATGTCGAGCACGACATGCGGCGCCTTCGCCGGTTCGCGCTCGAACCTGCGCCGCAGCTCGGTGAGGTCCTCCCCAAGCGCGGGGCCGTCCTGCAGCTCGCCCACGACCACATCATCTGCCCAATCGTTGAGCGACATGGCGCGAGGATAGTGCGGAGCTCAGCGCGCGCCAGCGGCGGGTCCGCCGTCGCTTGGCTTCGGAGGCGGCGCGCTCGAATCGGGCGCGGCGCCATCCGGGCCAGACGCCGGCTCGTGCGGGACCCCATCCGAGTCGCCATCCGGCGCATCCGCCGGCGCGTCGTCGCCATCGGACTCGAAGCGCGCGGCGGCCATGAGCGCATCGCCGTCCTGCAGCTTCACGACCCGCACGCCCTTGGTGTTGCGGCCGATCAGCCGCACGTCCGAGGCGCGGATGCGCACGACCATGCCGCCGCGCGAGATGAAGAGCAGCTGGTCGGACTCGTGGACGCAGTGCACTGCGACCACCGAGCCGTTGCGCCCGCCGGTCTGGATGTCGATGCGGCCCTTGCCGCCACGCGACTGGACGCGCGTCGTGCCGTCCTCCTGGTGGACGAGGTACTCGCTCATCGGCGTGCGCTTGCCGAAGCCGCTCTCAGTGCAGGTGAAGAGGCACGCGGTGTCGTCGCAGCGGACGAGGCCGACCACGCGGTCGTCGTCGGCGAGGTCGATGCCGATCACGCCGGCCGCATCGCGCCCCATGACGCGCGCGTCGTTCTCGTCGAAGCGGATCGACATGCCGCTGGCGGTCGCCAGCAGCACATGGTCCTTGCCCGAGACGTGCAGCACGTTCACGAGGGTGTCCCCCTCGTTGAGGCGCAGCGCGATGATGCCGCTGCGGTTCACGTTCGCGTAGTCGCGCAGGGCGGTGCGCTTGACGCGGCCCTGGCTTGTGGCGAAGAGGAGGAAGTCCTCGGCCTTCTCGAAGTCCGCCACAGGCAGGTACGCGCAGACCGTCTCGCCGGCCTTGAGCTCCATGATGTTCTGCACGGACCGTCCCTTGGCCGTGCGCGACATCTCCGGGATCTGCCAGACCTTGATCACGTACACGCGGCCGGTGCTGGTGAAGCACAGGAGGTCATGGTGGGTGCTCGTCACGAGAACGCGCTCGATGTAGTCGCCGTCCTTGGCGTCCGACCCGCGCACGCCCACGCCGCCGCGGCCCTGGGTGCGGAAGGTGTCCACCGGCACACGCTTGATGAAGCCCTGGTTGCTGACCACCACCGCCACGTCGTGCTCCTGGATGAGCTCCGCCATGTCGTAGTCGCCGGCCTCGCCCTCGGCGATCTCGGTGCGCCGCGCGTCACCGAGCCTGTCGGCGAGCTCGAGGACGTCCTCGCGGATGATGTCGAGCACCAGCCGGTCGTCCGCGAGGATCCGCTCATGGCCGTCGATCTCGTCGAGCAGCTTGGAGAACTCCGCCGCGAGCTTCTCGATCTCGAGCCCGACGAGCTGCATCAGGCGCAGCGCGCCGATCGCCTCCGCCTGCACTCGGGTCAGGCGGACGCCATCGCCCGCGCGGCTCGCGGCCGCGATGCGCTCGGGCACGAGCGCCGCCCGCGGGTGGTCGGGCGCGATGCGGAAGGCCCGCTCCATCAGGCGCGCGATCGCCTCCTCCCGCGTCGCCGACGAGCGGATGATGCGGATCACCTCGTCGATGTCGCACACCGCGTACATCAGGCCCTCGAGCTTGTGCGCCTGCTGGCGCGCCTGCCGCAGGAGGTGCTCGGTGCGCCGGCGGATGACCTCGCGCCGGTGCGAGATGTAGCAGTCGATCATCGACCGCAGCGGCAGCGTGCGCGGCTGGCCGTTGACGAGCGCGATGTTGATGACGCTGAAGGTGGTCTGCAGCGGCGTGTACTCGTACAGCTGCCGCTCGACGACCGAGGGGTCCGCGCCCTTGCGCAGCACGACCATGATGCGCGTCTGGGCGTCGCGCCCCGAGTGGTTGCGCACGTCGGCGATGTCGGGGATGCGCTCGTCCTTCTTGGCCTCGACGATCTTCTCGATCAGCTGGCTCTGCACGACCTGGTAGGGGATCTGCTCGATGACCAGGATGTCGCGGCCGTCCTTCTCGATGTGCGAGACCTTGCCGCGCACGGTGAGGCGGCCGCGGCCGGTCGCGTACGCCTCCACGATGCCGCGCCGGCCGATGATCGAGCCGCCCGTGGGGAAGTCGGGCCCGGGCACGATGCGGATCAGCTCCTCGAGCGTGAGCGCGGGGTTGTCGATCACCGCCGCGATCGCCGTCGCGATCTCCTTGAGGTTGTGCGGCGGCATCGAGCTCGCCATGCCGACCGCGATGCCGGAGCTGCCGTTGACGAGCAGGTTCGGGAATCGCGCAGGCAGGACGACCGGCTCCTGGAGGCGGTCGTCGTAGTTGGGCTTGAAGTCGACCGTCTCCTTGTCGAGGTCCTCGAGCATCGCGACGGCGGCGGCCGTCATGCGAGCTTCCGTGTACCTCATCGCCGCAGGGGGATCGCCCTCGATCGAGCCGAAGTTGCCCTGCTTGTCCACGAGCAGGCAACGCGTCTTCCACGACTGGCCCAGGTTGACGAGCGTCGGGTAGATGACGCTCTCGCCGTGCGGGTGGTAGTTGCCGCTGGTGTCTCCGCAGATCTTCGCGCACTTGATGTGCTTGCGCCCCGGCGTCAGGTTGAGGTCGTTCATCGCGACCAGGATGCGCCGCTGGCTGGGCTTGAGGCCGTCCCGGACGTCGGGCAGCGCCCGGTCCATGATCGTGCTCATCGCGTACACGAGGTACGAGTCGTGGAGCTCGCGGTCGATGGCCTGGTCGAGGATGCGGTCGGCCGGTGTCTCCGGCGCTGGCTCGGCGGGCGAGGGGTTCTTCATGCGCGTGTGCGGTCCGGAACGGACCGATGTCGCATCATACTAATGAACGCGCGTGCGCACGCGCGCGCGAGGCCGTTCGGAGCAGGCACAGGTGCTCGACGTTGCCCGCGGCGCCCGACTTTCCGCCAGTCAGGGGGCTCGGCGTGTCACCCATCACCTGCGCCCCGAGCGACGGAAGTTCCGACAGGACGCGCCCGATGACGCGGGCCGCGGCCTCTGGCGCCAGCGCGCCCTTGCGCATGCCCGCACGCTCCACGTCCTGCGCCTCGTAGTGCGGCTTGATGAGCGCGACGGCGAGCCCAGCACCCGACTCCCCGCGGGCGGCGAGCCAGCGCATGGCCGCGGGCACGGACAGCCGCAGGGGCGTCCATGCCATGTCGATCACGACGAGGTCGACGCCGCCCTCGGGCGGTTCCGCATGCAGCGCGTTGGTCCGCTCGCGCACGCTCACGCGCCGATCGTTGCGCAGCGTCCAGGCCAGCGCGCCGTATCCGGTGTCGATCGCATGCACATGCGCGGCGCCCCGCTGGAGAAGGCAGTCGGTGAAGCCGCCCACGTTGCACCCGAAGTCGGCGCATGTCCAGCCGGCGGGCGACACGCCGAAGGCATCGAGCGCGTGCGCGAGCTTGGCGCCTGCGCGCGACGCGTACCGGGCCGATCCGTCGCTCACGGCGCGCTGTCGCCCACGCCGATCACCGCGATGCCCGCGCGGTCCGCGGCGGCGATCACCGCGGGCCGGTCGATCAGGATCACGCGGCCCGCGCCGAGCGCGATCGCGCGCGCCTTCGCGCGCGCCAGCCGCTCGATCGTCTGCACGCCCACGGTCGGCACGTCCGCGCGCATGTCATGCGACGGTCCTGCGGTCTTGAGCATCGTCCACCCTCCGGCGCGGCACAGCGTCCCCGCGCGGTCCACCATGGCGTCGGTGCCCTCGATGGCCTCGACCGCCAGCACGTCCCGGTCGCGTACGGCGATGCACTGCCCGATCCCCAGCCGCGACGATTCGAGCAGCACGCGCCAGCCGAACTCGACGTCGCGCTCCACCTCCGCCGATGGCGCGACGGATCCCATGACGCCGGCGCTGGCGAGGTGATCGGCGATGTGCGTGGTCGAGTCGATGAGCCGGACTCCGCCAGTGAGGAGCTCGTCCGCGACGGCCGCCAGCAGCGCAGGGCTGCGCCGGTCGTGGCGAGCGCGCAGATAGTAGACCCGCGCGGCGCGCCAGTCGGGGACCTGCCGGAGGATCCGGAAGGGCTGGTGGAAGCGGGCCTTGGCCACGCGGCCGACCATCACCGCATCGCTGGCGCCCATGCGGCGGAGGTGCCGGATCCAGCGGCCAAGCTGCAGCACGCCGGCCACGCGGAACTCGTCGCAGTGCGCAGGCAGCTGGGGGTCGTAGCAGCCGTAGAGCCCGACGCATGCGACGCGCATGCCGCGCGCACGGATCCCGTTGGCCACAAGGATGGGCAGCGTGCCCTCTCCCGCAATGAGGCCGACCGCGCTCATGCGTGACTCGATGAGGCCGCGTTCACTGCGTCACGCCTCCGTAGCCGTGCATGGGCAGCATCCGCCTTGGGTCGTGCGCCACAGGATGCGCACCCGCATCGAGCAGCGCATCGAGAAGGTCCTCCGGCGTCTCCCGCACGACCACCAGCTCGCGCACGGCCTCGCGCACGAAGTGGCTCGTGATGCCGTGCTCGACCAGCTCCACAAGGGGCGAGTAGTAGCCGGCGACGTTCAGGATGCCGATTGGCTTGCTGTGCCGGCCGATCACGCGGCCGACGAGGGTCTCGAAGAACTCCTCGTAGGTGCCGAGGCCTCCCGGAAGGACCGCAAACGCATCGCCACGCTCCTCCAGCTGCTGCTTGCGCTCGCGCATGCCCGGCACGACGATCATCTCGTCGCATCCGTCCCAGCCCTGCTCGAGCCGCATGAACTGCTCGGTGATGATCCCGGTCACCGCGCCGCCCGCGGACTTGGCTGACCGGGCAACCGCGCCCATCAGCCCAATGCCTCCGCCGCCGTACACGAGCGCAGTGCCTCGATCGGCCATCGCCGAGCCGAGCCGGCTCGCGCACGCCATGAAGAGCGGATCGCACCCGGGCGCGCTTCCGCAGTAGACGGTCACCGCGCGCACAGGCCCGCGATCCGGGGCAGGAGGGGACATGCGTTCCTACGATAGCCGCCACGATGATGGCCTTCGTGGCGCTGCTCGCGGTGACCGGCTGGATCATCGCCGCATCGGGCACTGCAGGCCTCGTGCGGCTCGGGCATCGCGTCGGTGCGCTTGACTCGCCGGGCGCAGCCGGTCATGCCAAGCAGCTGCGCCGGGTGCCCAACATCGGCGGCATCGCCGTGGCGGCCGCGACGCTCGTGCCGCTGGGTGCGGGTCTCGCGGCCGTGACCATCGACCCCACGCGCATGTCACGCCTGGTGCCTGCCCTTGCGCCATATGCGGAGCGCGTCGCGACCGAGGCGCGGGTGTGGTGGGCGATCCTCGCGGGCGCCGCAGCCATGCACGCGCTCGGCCTGCTCGATGACCGGCGGCCACTCGCCGCCTGGCCCAAGTTCCTCGCTCAGGGCGCCATCGCGGCGGCGGTCGCTCTCCCATGCGCCATGCAGATGATCCCGATGCCCGCCGCGTGGGGCGGCGCTGGCGTGGCGCTTGGCATCGCAGTCACGACGCTGTGGATCGTCGTCGTGGTCAACGCGATCAACTTCCTCGACAACATGGACGGTCTCGCAGGCGGCGTGGCCGTCGTCGGGGCCGCCGTCATGTGCACGGCCGCGTGCCTTGTGTCGCAGTGGTTCGTGGCGGGCGCGCTCGCGCTGCTTGCGGGCGCGATCGCCGGATTCCTGCTGTTCAACGCGCCGTGGCGCGCGGGCTCGAGCGCGCGCATCTTCATGGGGGACGGCGGATCGCTTTTCATCGGCTGGATGCTCGCCATGCTGTCGGTGCGCCTGACCTGCGCGGATCCGACCGATCCCTCCTACGCGCTCGGTGGCGCGTGGTACGGATGGCTGCTGCCCGCGCTGGCGCTTGCGGTGCCCCTGTACGACCTTCTTGTGGTCAGCTCGATTCGCATCGCGCAGGGCCGGCCGCCATGGATCGGCGACCAGCAGCACTTCTCGCACCGGCTGGTCGAGCGAGGGTTCTCGCCGCGCGGCGCCGTGATGGTGATCTGGCTCGTCGCGGCGATCGTCGGGGCAGGCGGCCTGCTGATCGGATCGCTCAAGCCGTGGCAGGCGCTGCTGGTCGGCGTGCAGTCGGTCGCGGCCCTCGGGGTGCTGGCGCTCCTCGAGGCCGGACCGGGACGACGCGCCGCGGGCGGCCGGCAGCGGGAACGCGCATGAGCTTGCCTCTGGCCATGATGCTGGCGTCGCTCTGCGCGCGCGCGCTGATCATGTGGATCCCGCTGCCGGTGTTCGACGTCGATCCGGCGCTCGACGCCTCGCCCTTTGCGGGTGCCGGACCTGCACTCGGCTGCGCCCTCGACGGCGTGGCCCTGCTCTGCGCCTCGGTGCTGCTCGGCCGGGCGTACCTGTGCGGAGGGCGCGCGGCGATCCGGGTCGCCCTTCCGGTGCTTGCGCTTGCGCTGCCGATGGCGGTGGTTGGCGGGCTCTGGGGCATCGCCGACGGCGAGCAGCTGTGGCGCGCCTCGTCATGGCTTGCGGGCATCGTGTCAGTCGCTGCGCTGCTTGCGCTCGCGCGTGCCGACGCGCGCACGGCGCGACGCGCATCAGCTGCGGCGATGGCCGCACTGTGCGGGACCCTGTCGGTGCTGGCGG
The DNA here is from genome assembly GCA_044234825.1 of Phycisphaerales bacterium. Lineage (GTDB taxonomy): Bacteria > Planctomycetota > Phycisphaerae > Phycisphaerales > SM1A02 > ZLKRG44. The sequence goes on along the minus strand of JBIIIL010000019.1, from coordinate 5,017 downwards.
TGCGCGGCGCGTCTCAGGTCCTCAGCGAGCATCCCGCGACCGTCGCCCACTACGACGCGAACCGCGAGTCGGTGCTCGCCTCGCAGGGCTGGTCGGTGGGATCGCCGCAGGCGCTCGCCTACGAGCGTCGGCTGCGTCAGCGCGAGGCCACGGGCTGGTTCGGATTCTCCAATGTCTATGCGTCGATCGCCGCGTCTGGCGCCGCACTGCTCGCTGGCGTGGCGATCGTGCGCGCGCGGTCCCGTCGCGCGCTGGTGCCCGGACTGGTGGCGCTGTGCCTCGTCGCGCTTGTGGCGATCAGCGGGAGCAAGGGCGGCATCGCTGCAGTGGCGGTCGGGTTCGGCGCGGCCGCGGCGGCGTCGGCCGCGTCCGGCCGCGCGCGCGCCGTGCCGCTGATGCGCGCGGCGCTCGTGGCGGCGCCGCTCTGCGCGATTGCGCTGCCGTGGTTGCGCTGGGCGGCGGGCGGGCTCGAGTGGGGCGAGCGCAGCCTCCTCGTGCGCGCGGGCTACCTGAGCTCCGCGTGGGAGGCCATGCTCGCCTCGCCGATCTGGGGCTGGGGCCCTGCGGGATTCCAGCTGGCCGACCTGTCGTTCCGGCCCTCGTGGAGCGTTGAGGAGGTCTCGAGTGCGCACGCGGCGATTGCAGACTGGTGCGCGGCACTCGGCGTGCCGGCGGGACTCGCGGTCGTGGCCGCGCTCATCGTGATCGTGTGGCGTGTGCCGATGGGCACCGTGGCGCCCCGCGCGCAGGCCGACCATCTGGAGGAGGCTGAGGACGCGCGGGGCGCCGCGCGCACCGCGACGTTCGCGGTGTGCGTCGCGTGGCTGGCTGGCGTCGGATGCGAGCTCGCGTCGCTTGATCCGGTTGCGCTGCTCGTGCGCGTGGCAGCCCTCGGCGCTGCGCTCTGGGTCGCGAGGCAGGCCGCATGCGCCGCGGTCGACCCCGCCCGAAGCGCGCTCGGCGCGTGCGCATGCGGCGCCTCGGCAGCGCTGCTCGCGCATGGCCAGATCGACATGACCTTCTGGCTTCCGTCGAGTGCGCCCATCGCGTGGCTTGCGCTCGGGTGCTGCGCGGCGCTCGGCGCATCGCAGGGCAGTCCGTCGGAGCCCGCGGTCGAGCATCCCGCCGGGATGATGCACCGCGGCAGGCCATCAATGCCCTGGACCGTGCGCGCGACACGGGCGATCCTCGCCTCGGCGGGTATCGCGCTCCTTGTCGCAGGCGGCTCGCTCGCGCGCCAGGACCTCGTCATGGTCCGTGCCGCGCAGGACGTGAGCACTGCCGGAGGCGATGCCGAATCGCGGGCCCGTGCAGCGCAGGCGCTCCTTCACGCGTGGACGATCGAGCCCGGCAGGTCGCCTGTGGCGGTCGCTGCCGCGAATCAGGCTCTCGCGGCAGTGCGAGCCCTCAACGCCGACTCGTCGCGCGAGTGCGCGGACCGTGTCCGCGCTGTCGTGCATGACGCGCACGAGGCCGCCGGCGTGGCCGCGCAGATGAACGCGACGGCGTTCTCGGCCGCCCAGGCCCGCGCCCGCCTTGCCGTCGCGGCCGCGAAGCTCCGCTGGATGGGCTGGGCCACGGCGCTCGACAGCTGCGAGGTTCCGGTGGCGATCGATCCGCGCAGCGTCGGGGCGTGGCTGACGCTCGCCGAGGCGCGCGAGGGCGCGGGCGACCGCGGCGGCGCGGCTGACGCGATCGAACGCGCGCTCGAGGCTGACGCCACGTACGCGCTCGATCCGGTGCGGCAGATGGGCGACGCGCGCCGGAGCGCGTGGCAGTCCAAGGCGAACGCGCTGCGCGGCGGCTAGCGCCGTGCGGGCTGGCTGGCGACGGCGGTGTCGATCGCCTCGACCACCTGCGTAGGCGTGTAGAGATCGGACTCGAGCGTGACCGCACCTGTCGGCGCGTACACGACAAGGAAAGGAATCGTGACCCGGCCCGCCTCCTTCAGCTTGGCGCGCCCGGGATCGTTGCTGCCGGTGATGTCGACCTTCATGGGCACCACGCCGCCCTTGGCGATCCGTGCCACGACCGGCGAGCTCTCGAGCACGGTCTTCTCCAGGGTCTTGCAGTTGAGGCACCACTCGGCAGTGAAGTCCAGCATCACCGCATCGCCGCGCGCCAGCGCCTCCGCGAAGCGCTCCGGCGTGTAGTAGGTCCACGGGATCGGGCCCTTGTCGGTCATGCGCACCCCCACGCCGACGGAGATCGCCACGATGAGCGCGCTCGCCGCGCCGAGCGCCATGCGGGTGCGGATCGACTTCGCGAGCGCCATGGTGCGCGCGAACATGTAGCAGCCTGCGCCGATGGCGCACGCGGCGACCACCCACCAGTAGGCCGTGCTCGGCGGGTCAGGCGCGGTGACCATGGCCCCAGAGAGGCCAGACCCGACGAAGTACGCCGCGGCCGCAAGCAGCAGCAGGCCCATCGTCGTCTTGAGCGCATCGCTTGCCGGTCCGCTGCGCGGCACGCGGTCCACGAGCTTTGGCTTCGCCGACAGGATCAGGTACGGCAGCGCCATGCCTGCGCCGATCGAGCCGAAGACGCTCAGCACGGTGGCGGGCGACTCCGTGACCGCCCACGCCGCCGCAGCGCCCATCAGCGGCGCAGTGCACGGCGTGGAGAGCACGGCGGTCATGACGCCGAAGCCAACGGCGCCAGGAAGCGTGTCCTGCTTCGTCTCGACCATGTACACGCGCTGCGGCAGCACGACATTGAACGCGCCGCACATGCCCAGCGCCATCACCGCGATCACCACGCCGACTCCGATGGTGAAGAGCGGGTACTGGAAGAGCTGGTTCGCGCTGGTGAAGCCCGAGATCAGGCTCATGGCGGCGCCGAGCGCAAGCCAGAACAGCACCACGCCCGCCGAGAGCGCCACGCCAAGCGCGAGGCAGCGCCGCGGATGGCCCGCCGCACGCGAGATGGACAGGATCTTCAGCGGGATGACCGGCAGCACGCAGGGCGTGAAGTTCAGCAGCGACCCGCCGAGAGCGGCCACGAGCAGGAGCGCAAGGAAGCCGGAGCCGGTCGGGTCAATCTCGAACGTGCGCCCGAAGATGTCGAACCTCACGGCGGCCGCGCCTCGCTGGCCTGAATGGATGCTGGCGAATATCGACGGATCGAAGGACGCGAACCGCGGGCCTGGAGCGCCCACCGTCGCGCCGGGCTCGACGGTCACGGACACCGTGAAGGGGATGTCCGCGGGCGCGACGCATGTGGAGTCGTCGCATGCCTGCAGCTGCACGTAGCCCTTGAGGGTGGCCTGTCCTGCCGGGGCGTCGGGGGCAACGACCAGCGGCAGGAAGATCACGGCCTGCTCCGAGAACACCGCGTACGGCTTCTTTCCGTCGCCGACGTCCGCCTCGATGGTCGCGTAGGCGGGCCACTGCACGAGCGCGGCCGCGGTGCCATCAGGTCCAGGCATGCCCGGACGCATCGGCGTCGGTGCGGCCGCAGCGCGGAGGATGCCCGCACCGATGGATGCGGTGTCGACATGGACGCTCGTGTGGATCGCGCCGTCGAACCGTGCGACGCTCGCCGGAAGCGACCGGTCATCGCTCCACGCGTGCCAGGATGGCCGGAAGTCGAGCACGATGGCGACCGGCACGTCGGCACCCGGCGCGACCCGCGCGGCGGCAGCCTCGACCGAGATCCGAACCGCCTCCTCAGAGGACCGAACGGGGCCGGAGTCGAAGGGGGCGCCCTGGCCGGAACCGCCGCCAGACGGGCTCGCGCGTGCAGGGGCGGGGGATGCCGCGAGGCCCAGCAGGGCCAATGCCACCGTCATGATGCGCCTGAGGGATGTCACGGGCATGTCCAAGAATCCTATGGATCGAACGAATGCAGCGCAGGATTGCGGATTTCGCCGGAAGTTGGCTATAATCCCCGATTCGAGGCCGCGTGGCTTCGAGCCTGTCCGCACCGACCGACCAGACCCCATGATGCACGCCAACGCCGCAGTTCAGCGCATGCTCCCCATGGGGTTCCCCACGAGCCTCGGATGACGCGACCCTGCGTCATCCTCGCCCGTGCGGTCGGCGCCGCTGCGCCGGAGGCCCTGATGGGCTGATCCGGAGCCGCTGCTCGGTTCGGACGGGCCATGGGCGTGACCGCGCGTCCATGGCCCGAGTTGTTTTTGGCGCGGTCTGGCGCAACGACATCCAAACATCCCGTCACGACAATCAAAGGAACCGCACGCAATGAACGACAACGTCATCCGACTGGTGGACACCGTGGCACGCGAGAAGGGCGTGGACCGCGAGCTGGTGTTCCAGAACCTCGAGCAGGCCATGATGAGCGCGGCCCGCAAGTACTTCAACTCCCTCGACCTCGAGGAGTTCGGATGCGCCATTGATCGGCTCAGCGGCCAGATCTCCCTGTGGCGGAACCTCGAGGACGGTTCCCGCGAGGAGATCAACGATCCCCAGCGCCTCGGCCGCATCGCGGCGCAGACCGCCAAGCAGGTGATGATCCAGCGCAACCGCGAGAACGAGCGCAACTCGCTGCTCGACGAGTACACCAAGCGGCGCGGCGAGCTGGTGACCGGGCTTGCGCAGCGCTACGAGGGCAACGCGCTCATCGTGCAGATCGACCGCGCCGAGGGATTCATGCCGCGCTCGGAGCAGATCCCCGGCGAGCAGTTCCAGCCCGGCGACCGCGTGCGGTGCCTGCTGCTGGATGTGCGCGACGCCGGCCACCAGGTCAAGATCGTGCTGTCGCGCGCGCACCCGGACTTCATCCGCAAGCTCTTCGAGGCAGAGGTGCCGGAGGTCTCCGAGCGCACCATCGACATCAAGGCGATGGCGCGCGAGCCCGGCTTCCGCACCAAGCTCGCGGTGTCAAGCGTGGACGCGAAGGTCGACGCGGTCGGCGCGTGCGTCGGCGTGCGCGGTTCGCGCATCCGGAACATCGTCGACGAGCTCGGCGGCGAGAAGATCGACATCGTGCGGTGGAACGAGTCCAGCCAGGTGCTGATCGCCAACGCGCTCAAGCCCGCGGAGGTCGAGGAGGTCAG
>JBIIIL010000177.1:0-5599 GCA_044234825.1 Phycisphaerales bacterium | reverse complement strand
CATCCTCACCGACGGGTACGACAGCATCGGTGATGCTGCGGACGATCCCCGTGTGGCCCGGATCATCAACGTGCGCACCGTGCCGCAGTCCGCGCTCGACCAACTTGATGATGCGGAAGTGGTCATTTACGCGTGCACCCAGGATGACTTGGGGCTCCCCTTCATCGAGCATCTGCACCGGCAGGGTCGCCGCTACTACCCGGTCTGGGCCGCCCGACCCGGTGGATACGCCTTCACCCGATCCGTCGTGCGCGATGCGCTCGAGGCTGAGGTCATCCACCAGCGCTCGAGCGGTTTCGCGAAGTGGGACTTCGGATGCGCCTGACGCGGAGCCTGGGAGGCTGCTACCTCGAGGTTGGCTGCTATCGGGGCTCATCCGCGGGTGCGGTGCTCCGCTATCTCGGTTCGACAGGGCGAGCCATGAGCGCCTACTTCCTGGATGTGTTCGACGGATTCGCCTACGAGGAGTCGGCCAAGAGCGCCGACGCGGTATGGCACGGAACCCATGTGACCGATGGGGAAGATCGCGTACGAGAGAGGATTCTGGAGTATGGAGTCGGTTGCCCCGGCCTCCAGATCACCGTGTCCAGATGCAACATCATCTCTGACCCGCTGCCCATGCCGATCGTCAACGAGGGGATAGCCGTCGCCAACCTTGATGTGGACATGTACGAGGCAGTGGCCGCGGGACTGCGCAAGATCGCGCCTCATATGTTGACGGGAGGCATTCTTGTCCTCGAGGATGCAGGGCACACGCCACTGCTGATCGGCGCCAAGCTTGCCCTTGAGGAGTTCCTCCGTGACCCGATGGGCCAGCGGTTCATGCCGCTCGTCATGGGTAGCGGCCAGACCTTCCTGATCGCGAGGTGATCGCGGTCTTGCCCACGAGCCCGAAGCCGACACGGCTGCAAGTCACCCCGGACACCGCGGTCTCCGGAATCATGCGATTGGGGACCCGCTCGCAGCGCTTCAGCAGATTCCCGCCACATTCTGTGGGTCAGCTCGCGCGCGACCGGATCCGATGCGTCACGTCGCGAGCCACGCGCCGCGCGAGCGCCGCAAGCAGCGCGGCACGTTCGCGCACCGTGAGGTCCGCCTCCATGATCGTCCTCGCGCAGGAGAGCCCCACGGCGATCCGCTGCAGCGGACCGCAGCTCCACGAGGGCGAGAGGCTGCTGGTGCGGTACCGCTTGCGGTAGAGCGGCTGCGGCACCCGTACGCACTCGCCGCGGAGCGCGAAGTGCAGCAGGAACGGCCAGTCGGCCATGAACTCTCCCGAAAGATGCCGCCGCAGCGGCTTGCCCCGCTGTGCCATAGCGGTGCGGAAGACCCCTCGGTACGTGGCCCACCATGCGCCCCCGCGCTGCAGCGCGATCCGGCCGCGCTCGAGCCGCGCCGCGACACCGTCTATCTCGGGATACGCGACAATCGCGCGCCACCCGTCTTCCGCCGATGCCTCGACGTCCGGGTATGCGAGCGCCGCCCGAGGGTTCCCCGCCAGCGCCGCCACCAGTGCGTCCACGTACTCGGGCTCCACCACGTCGTCGTGACCCATGAAGAAGCAGAGGTCAGTGTCAGCGCGGCATAGCGCGGCGCACGAGTTGCGTATCCACCCGAGCCGTCGCTCCTGCCGCACCACCAGGAACCGCGCATCGCCACGCGCGAAGCGCTCGCAACGGTCGGCAGTGTCGTCGTCGGATGCATCCACGGAGATCAGCACCCGGAAGTGCGGGTACGCCTGTGCCGCGAGGGACTGCAGCGTCTCGTCGATGAATGCCGCAGCGTTGTGGGCCGGCAGCAGGGCGGTGACGCTGGGCGCGTCCGCGTCGCTCCGCGAGCTCCCGCTCATGCGGCCGCACCACCGCGCAGCGCGCGGTCCACGCGCTCGGCTGCCTCAAGCGCGTACATCGGCGCGGACGTCAGCTTGCCCGGATCCACGCTGTGGTAGCCGCCCTGCGAAAGCACGCCAGACTTCACGCGCGCATGCAGGCCGCTCGCCGCGTCATCCACGTCCGTCTCGCCGTCCGCCACAATCGCGCCCGCATCCACCTGAAGCACCTCAGCACCGGCAAGCGCAGGCACCCACTGCGCAAGCGCCGCGACCGTCGCCTCCGCCACACGTGCGGCCACATCTGCCGCCGGCTCGCCGCGGCACGCCGCATCCCAGTCGCGCGGCGGCTCCACGGCGGGCGCCCAGCCCTGCAGTCCCGCCGGATACCACGACAGGTACGCAGTGCCACTTGGCCGGATGACCACATCGCCGTACCGCCCCAGCACCATGGTGATGGACGGGCAGCCCACGAGCGCGGCAGGAGTTCGGCAGATCACGCGGTACTTGAGTCGGTGCAGCACGCCAGGTCGCGGCGCGATGCCGAGCGTCTGGTCGATGCCCATCCGCCGCTCCCATGATGCGTTGATCACCTGCGCAGCTGCGACGCGGAACGAATCGCCGCGCACGCAGCCGGTGATCGCGAAGTGGTCGCCCACGCGCGCCACACCCGACACCTGATGGTGCGTGAGATTGCAGATCTCCGCGCGGCCCGCAACTGCCTCGCGCACCTGGGCCGCAAGGTCATCGGTGTCGATGGCGCGTTCCTGTGTGCGGAAAGCTCCCTGCAGCAGTCCGCCCGCACATGTCGAAGGCACCTCGCCTGGGCCGAGCGCGCACGCAAGCCGCTGCGGCCGCAGGCCCAGGTAGTTCAGCGACGCATCCGCCGCGACTTCATCGCGGTACATCGCATCGACCTGCGCATAGAACTTGCCCAGCTGCCCCGGCCCCAGCAGCGAGTCCCGCGCCACGAGGTAGTCGAATGGCGTCGACACCCCGATGCGCTGCACGCGATCCCCCAGCCAGCGTTCGAGCAGCGGCCTGAACCGCAGCGCGGCCCGCAGCTGAAGCCGCGCCGTCTCCATCGTGCGGTCGTTGGCGTAGATCAGCCCAAGATGGATCTTGCCCTCGTTGCGCAGGCTCGCGCGGTTCATGGGCACGCCGTCCTGCTCGATGAGCGTCACGCGGTGGCCACGCCGCGCCAGCTCAAGCGCCGCGCAGCAGCCCGCGAGCCCGGCACCGATGATGGCAATGGAGTCAGAAGCCATGAGCGTCCAGCCCTACGGTAGTGCAGCGAGGGCGTGCACTGCAGATAGCGGTCCCTCGTCGGAGCCGTTGTGTCCGATGCGCCACACCATACGGCGAGTTGCTCCGCGCCTCGCGCACTACGCCACTGCCACGAGCTCGCGCAGCATGCGGTCGAGGCCGCAGGAGACGCGCGCGCCGCGGCCCGCATCGCGCCTGACGCGCGACACCAGGAACGACCGTGTCGCGCCCACCATCTGTGCGCACCTGCCTAGCCGCTCGAGGTCGTGCGGCGACGGGTCGCTGGTGAGCTTCACCTCGATCGCCCACCGCTCGCGCCCGATGTCAAGCAGCAGGTCGATGTCATAGCCGTCGCTCGTGCGGAAGTGGTGCGCCTCGTGGGGAATGCCGCGCGCGGCAAGCACCCCGATGCACTGCTCGATCACGTGAGTCTCCCAGCTCGCGCCCACCGCAGGGTGCGCCAGCAGCGCATCCACCGATGAGATGCCCAGCAGCGCGTGCAGCAGGCCCGAATCGCGCATCACCAGCTTGGGCGCCTTCACGAGCCGCTTGGACAGGTCGCGCTCTGCGATGAGCCGCGCGTAGTTCAGCTGCCACTGCCGGAACGTTCTCGGCTTGCGGACGCCGCCATCAGGGAAGCCGCCCACGAGCCAGAGCCGGTCGCGCATCGCTGCCGCGCGCAGCTCCGGGCGCAGCAGCAGCGAGAGCTCCACGATCGCCATGCGCCCCGCGAGCGACTCCGCGACGCTTCGCATCAGCGCAGGGGAGACAGAGCCGAGCAGCAGGAAGCGCCCGTTGCGCCGCCGGTCTGCGTCGATGGCCCGGCTGCTGGCAGGCCTCTCGGGAGCGCTGCCGTCGTCGGATGAGGAGAGCCGATGGCAGGGCGACTGGGGACAGTGATTGGGTAAGACACGTTCAGCAGCTGGCGCTTGACTTGCCATACAAGTAGTTGTATAGTCTCCTGCATGGATTCCGAGGGAAAGCCCATCGAGTGGCTCGGGTCGTCTCTCGATGACCTTCGGGACTGCCCGCCAGACGTGCGGCGGCAGGCAGGGTTCCAGCTGGAGCGCGTGCAGCATGGGCTCCTGCCGAATGACTGGAAGCCGATGACCGCAGTCGGTTCTGGCGTGGTTGAGATTCGGATCCGATCAGGGCGCGAGCATCGCGTGCTCTACATTTCGAAGTTTGCAGAGGCGGTGTACGTGCTCCATGTGTTCGAGAAGAAGTCGCAGAGGACCGCAGCCCAAGACATCAGCATCGGCAACGCCCGATATCGGGAACTGCTGAACATGCGGCGAGTCCGCTAGGAGCATGCAATGGCTATTCGCGTACGAAAGTCCACCGGGAACGTGTTTCGAGATCTTGGATTCAGCGCCGCCGAGGCGGAAAACCTGCGCGCCCGGAGCCTGCTGATGATCAAGATCGACAAGCTGATCGCCGCGCGCGGCTGGACCCAGAGCGCTGCCGCGAAGGCGCTTGGCGTGTCGCAGCCGAGGATCAGCGACCTCGTTCGAGGGAAGGTCGACAAGTTCAGCACGGACATGCTCATCGAGATGCTTGGTCGGGCTGGCGTCGAGGTGACCATCACGACCCGTTCGCGGCGCCGTCTCGCTTGAGCTGTCCTGGCGCTTGCGCGTCGCCACCGGTCGCCTCCGACAGCGAGGTCGTCTCGCCGCGAATCACCGACAGCATCCCCCCGACTTTGGGGGTGACTTCGGGTGCGACTGCGGGGGTGACTTCGGGGGTGAATGCGGGGGCGCCTTTGGCCGCTCCAGATGAACCACCCGGCCGACCAGTCGCTTCACGTCCCGTGGCGGTGGAGCCGACACATTGCCATGGACGAAGCGGTCCATGGCGGGGGCGTCATCGCTGCTACTGGGGTCATGACGAGTATCGCCTCCACGATCGGCGCATTGGGGTACGTGCGGACCTCGTTCACACATGAATCCTAAGAGCCAATGCCGCGTGTGTAACTGCTCACGCCTGAAGTTCGTGAAGATCAGGCATCCGTCCGCCGGCCTCACGCGGCGTCCACGCTCACGCGCGTGAGGAGGCGCGCCCCGAGCGCATCGAGCACGCGCCTGGCGCGCTCGACGGTGATGCCGTGGTACTCGTTCCGCTCGTCGCGGGAGACCATCGTCTCGCTCACGCCCATGCGCTCGGCGAGCTCGCGCTGCGTGATTCCCTTCGCGATGCGGATCCCGATGAGCAGGCGCCCAAGGCCGCCGAGGTTCTCGAGCTCGCCGAACTCCCCGCGGCGAAGGCGCTCGTAGGCATCGATCTCCTCGACCAGCTGCGCGTGAAACGACTGCAGCGGCTCCAGCAGCTTGGCGACCTGTTCCGGCGTGAAGCCCTTGCTGGCGCACGCGCCCGCGTAGTCCGAGAGGCGTTGCTTCTCGGCGTCCACGCGCGCGAGGGCGTGCCGGTACTCAGACTCGGTTCTGATCATCTTGCACTCCGAGGCGCTATCCGAACACTTTAGATTACCTTGACGTAAAAGTCAAG
>JBIIIL010000176.1:0-5643 GCA_044234825.1 Phycisphaerales bacterium | reverse complement strand
GACCGCCGCCGCTCGCGTGCCCGGTCGCGGCCCAGAGATCGATGCCTCCCTCAGCGAGCGCGAACGGCGCTCCGCCATGTCAAGCGACGCGTACATCATGTAGACGATCGCCGCGATGGACGCCGGTGCCCATGCCCACGGGTACCACCGCATCACTGCCGCCAGGGAGAGCGCAAGGAGCGCGCACACCGCGACATGCCGAAACCAGCGACCGCGCGACATGGTGCGCGAGCGCGGTTGGGGCGGTACCTGCACCGGCATGAGGCGCGTGCTGCGAGTGTTGTGCATGTTCGGTCTGCTCCTCGTCGCCGGACAGAGCCTGGACGCGCTGCCGCATTCGTGCATTTGGGGACGAGAGGCTGGCGAAAGCCGCAGATCTGGCAAGTCGGCCGCAATGCCCGGACCGCGCTGCGCTCTGTGCGGATGCCATGCCCAGCCCGGACTTGCCCGTCACGCGCCTTGCCGCTGCGCTCGCGATCGCTTCAGCGCTCTCGGCGTCGCTCGACTCCCACGCCGATGTCGCGGTCGTCGCGTGGGGTTTGAACGACCACGGCCAGTGCGAGGATCCGCCGTCGCTGGCCGCAGTCATCCAGACCGATGGCGGATACGCGCACACCGTCGAGCTCCGCGCCGACGGGTCTGTGGCCTGCCGCGGCCTCAACGGCAATGGCCAGTGCAATGTGCCGCCCACCGTGACCGGTGCGGCGCAGGTCGCCGCGGGCTACTTCCATACCCTCACGCTGCTTCGCGATGGCAGGGTGCGCGGCTTTGGGCGCAATGCCGAAGGGCAATGCACAGTGCCGCCCGCGATGGGAGCTGCAACGTCGATCGACGCTGGCGGCGACTTCTCGCTGGCCGTGGACGCCGGCGGCGCCCTGTGGTGCTGGGGCGCCAACGGCTACGGGCAGCGCAACATTCCGAGCGCGCTTCCGCCAATCCGCCAGGCATCTGCGGGGTACGCCCATGTGGCCGCGCTGCTCGACTGGGGGACAGTGAGGTGCTGGGGTCTCTCGGCGCATGGGCAGTGCCAGGTGCCTCAGGGTCTGGTGGGGGTCGTGAAGGTCTCCGCGGGAGAGCGCCACACGGTCGCCCTCACGCGCGAGGGGCTGGTCCGCGCCTGGGGCTCGAATGACTCCGGCCAGTCGGCCGTTCCGCCGGGCCTTGCCGGCATCATCGATGTGGCGGCGGGATGGCGCCACACCATGGCGCTCGACAATGACGGGCGCGTGATCGCATGGGGCAACAATGCGCACGGGCAATGCAACATCCCGGCCGCAGCGGAGGGCTCCACACGCATCGCATCCGGGCACAGGCATTCGCTCGCGATCGCATGTCCGCTGACACGGCAGCTTCTCGTGAGCGGCGACCTGACCCCATTCGCGTTCCAGCAGGCTCCACAATGGACGCTTCACGGGATCAGCCCCTCGGTGTCGGAGGGCGTGATCACCGTGACGGCACGCGGCGAGATTGGCGATGCGACGCGCTTCCTGCAGGTGACCATTGACGGCCAGTTGGTTGGCACCGTCTTCGGCGCAGGGTCCGATGCCGTGCACTGCATGAGCGTGCTGCAGTCCGAGCAGATCGTCGTGCCTGCCCCCATCCTCGCGGCCGCCACGGCAGATGGCTCGCTCCAGGTCACCGTCGTGCCAGGGGTCAACGCGACGAGCGCGACGTGCGCGGATGCGGCGCTGCAGCTGCGCATCGACTACCGGCGAGCTCCGCGGGACTGCGACTCCAACGGTCTCGACGACGAGTGCGAGATCGAGGCGGGCGCCGAGGACACGAACGCAAACGGCCGGCTCGACCGGTGCGAACTGCTCTACGGTGACCTCAACCTCGACGGCGTCGTGGATGGCTTCGACCTTGCCGCACTGCTGGCCATGTGGGGCGCACTCGCACCCCCGTACGGCGATCTTGACCTGGATGGCAGCGTCGGCGGGCTTGACCTGACGGCACTGCTGGCTCGGTGGGGTCCCGTGCCGCCGCAGTAGCCGGCTCGCCGCGAGAGTCAGGCGTTGGCGTCGAGCGCGATCGCCGCGGGCTTGTCAAAGGGAATCGGCGATGTCTCCACCGTCGGGTTCCTGTCGCCGAAGAACTTGAGAAGCCACTGGTCGCTGAAGAGCACCACGCTCCGGCCGCGATCGTCGATGGCGAGCCGGGCACCTTGGGGAATCTCAGGCAGCGCCGCGTTCTCGAGGGCTTCCGCGGCCTTGGCCTCCTGGCCCTTGAACCGCCACCACCGCGCGACCGACCACGGCGCCGTCTCGATGCGCGACTCGGCACCGTACTCGTTGAGCAACCGGTGGGTGAGCACCTCGAACTGCAGCGTGCCGACCGCGGCGAGCAGCGTGACCTTCTGCGCGCCGCCCACAACCTCAAAGCGTCGGGCAACGCCCTCGCGGAGCAGCTGCTCCAGCCCAAGGTTGAACTTCTTGGAGTTGCCGGGCTGCGGGTTGTGCAGGTACGCGAACACCTCGGGGGTGAACTCGGGAATCTCGTCGAACTGGATGGTCCGATCCTCGCTGAGCGTGTCGCCGATGCCGAAGAGGTCGTTGCCGACAAGGCCCACGACATCGCCGGCCACCGCGAGGTCGACGGTCTCGCGCTGGTTGCCGAAGAGCTTCGTGGCGTTTCCGAGGCGCACCCGACGCCCGCTCTGCACGTGCACCGCCTGCATGTCCCGGGTGAAGGTGCCCGACACGACCCTCACGAACGCGATGCGGTCGCGGTGCCTGGGATCCATGTTCGCCTGGATCTTGAAGACGAACCCGCTGAACTTGGAGTCCGTCGGATCGATGGGGCCGCGGCGCGAGGTGCGCGGTGCGGGAGGGCTCGAGTGGCGGAGGAACCCGTCGAGCAGCAGCTGGACCCCGAAGTTGTTGATGGCGCTCCCGAAGTACACCGGCGTCAGCCGACCCTCGAGCACCGCCTGCGGGTCGAAGCTGCCGCCAGCCCCTCCCGTGCCGTCGAGCATCCGCACCTCGTCAAGCGACTCTGAGTGGCTGGAGTGGTCAAGCTTGGCAAGCAGCGCAGGATCGTCGAGACCGCCCACCTCGGTTGGCGCCACGTACGCGCCGTACGGTGTCTTCTCGAAGAGGTGAATCTGCTGCGCAAGCCGGTCGTACACGCCGCGGAACGAGGGGCCCGTGCCGATGGGCCAGTTCACCGGAAATGCCCCAATCCCGAGCGTCTTCTCGAGCTCATCCACCAAGTCCAGCGGCGGACGGGTCGGACGGTCGCACTTGTTCATGAACGTGAAGATGGGAATGCCGCGCCGACGGCACACCTCGAAGAGCTTGCGGGTCTGCGACTCGACGCCCGACGCCGCGTCAATCACCATCACCGCCGAGTCGACAGCCGTGAGGACGCGGTAGGTGTCCTCGGAGAAGTCCTTGTGCCCAGGCGTGTCCAGCAGGTTGACCCGGAAGCCGCTGTAGTCGAACTGCAGCAGGGTTGAGCTGATCGAGATTCCGCGCTGCTTCTCAAGCTCCATCCAGTCCGATGCCGTGGCACGCTGGTGCTTGCGCGAGGTGACCGTGCCCGCGAGCTCGATGGCACCCCCGTACAGAAGGAACTTCTCGGTGAGCGTGGTCTTGCCCGCATCGGGGTGCGAGATGATGGCGAACGCCCGTCGGGGCAATGGTGTCGGGCTCATGGGTTCGTATCCCCGACCGAGAGTACTGGTACACGCATGCCAAGTCGTGCGTCAGACGCATGCAGTGGCCGCCGCCAATCGCGCCAAAAGCCAACCGGCCGGGCGTCTGCCCGGCCGGCTGGCCGCATGGTGCGTGTGCGGAGGCGGATGGGTCACACGCGCCGACGGCGCTTGGATACCAGTCCCACGGCACCCAGAAGCGCCAGTGCGCCAGGAGCAGGAAGAGGGCAGCCGACAACCTTGTCCGACCAGTCGTCGACCGCCCCTCCACGGAATCGGACGACCATCGCGTAGCCAGCATCAGGCGTCAGAACCGTCTCCGCGTCAAGGGCAGCCAGCGCGGCAGCGCTGCCGCTCAGCACGAAGGTGAATGTCTCCGAGCCGCCAACCGCGATCCCGCCGCCAGGATCGCCGCTGCCCAGGAAGCTGCCTCCCAAGCCCGCCCCGGCGGCGAACATGCCATATGGGGATGCGGAGATCGGCGCCATGATGTCCGTGAAGGCCGCGCTGCTGCTCGACAAGAACCCCACCCCGCTGGCGGTGCTGCTGTAGTTGATGGCAAGTGCAGTGATGTAGCCCCCGAGCGACACCTCGGTGCTGTTGGTGAGGGTGATGGTGATGGTCGCGGTAGCGCCGCCCACGTAGGAGTACGTGAGGTCGGCGTGGAAACTGCCCAATCCCTCCGTGCTGCCGCATGGCTCGTACGACGCTGTCGAAAACGCTGCCGATGCAGATGCTGCACAGGCTGCAGCTGCGATTGCCGCAACTGCTCGCACCTGCGCGCGTGACGCATGGACTGTCTTCATGATCCAACTCCCTTCTGAGGCGGTGACGTGGAGACGCACAACGACTTGTCAGCGACGCCGCTGACGTGTCCCACCGCACAGAGCGCAGTCGGCCCCCTTCATTTGTGCGTGACCATGCACCACACCTGCATGCATGCGGCGCGAGGTCGCCGTGCATGGCAGGGTGCACGATTGATTGCGCATTACATACAGGCTCCGAGCTGCCGTGATGGCCTCGCTCGCGCCCCAGACCCCGTACAGGGGCCCAACCCGATGTGTCATAACTTCATTTCTGACAGATTTTTGCGATTTGGACGGTGATCCCGATTCCGCCAAAATTGTGGCTGCTGCGGCAATGCCTCCTCCACTCGCGCCTCTGTCATGTGGTGCAAGGCTCGCGTCTTGTGGCGCTGCGACTTACGTGTCAGCGCATGCGCATGATGACTCGTTCCTGAACATGTCCGCATCCACGCCCCTGGAGTCCCTTGCCATGAGCCCTTTCCCATCATCGGTCCCGCCCGAGCCTCGTGCGTGCTCGGTCATCGATCGGTCTCGGCAGAATGCGGATGCCGGCGTTGTGCGTATCTCGCCGTCCGTGGACCAGACCCATCATGTGCTCGTGTCGCTTGTGCGCAGCTACATCACGCTCGTCAGCAGCGAGTGGCCGGCGGTGTGCAGGCGCGATCCGGACTTCTCCGTCGAGACTGCCCACAACTATGGCCTTGGGCTCATCCGGATGCTCGCGGAGTTCCAGGTGGCCAATGGGCTCGATGACCGGATGAGCGTCCAGCTGGCGCTCGAGCTCTCTGAGGCCAAGCGCTGCGCGGAGCGGCGCGTGCGGGAACCGGTGGCATCGACTGCAGAGCCCAAGCCACGTGGCGCGAGATGGCGCCGCGGGTATCGGCGTGCCATTGGCGAATCGAAGTCCGTGCCCGCGTGAACTCCCGCAGGTGCGTCCGACCGCCGCCACCTCCGCAGCCCCGATTGCGACAATGAACGCCAGGCGCTTTCGCACGACGACTGCACGCGTGCTCCTCGCTCTCGTTGCGTTGCCGCTTCTTGCGGGACTGCCTGCACGCGCAGTGCCCCGCACCCTTGTCCTGGCCGCCACGCAGAACGACAGCGCCACGCCCGATCGGCGCAGCGCGGATGTGGTGCTCCCCGCGCCACGGACATGTCCTGGCCGGCTGCATATGACCGGGT
>JBIIIL010000196.1:0-5037 GCA_044234825.1 Phycisphaerales bacterium | reverse complement strand
GCTGGGCTCGGGCGATCAGCTCGTAGAGTTCGCGCAGCGTCGTGGGATCGGAGATTTCGTACTGCTCGAGGTCGCCGAGCGCATTGGCCAGGACCTGGTCGAGGATCGGGCTGAAGCGTGCGGGATCCCCCAGGATCTCGAGGGTCGTGCCGCTGATCGCGTAGGTGTGCCGGGGAAGCTCGTCTGCGTTCGTGACCTTCTTCTTGCCGCCCGGGGCGGCAGGCGGCGTGGCGGCGGCGCCCGCCGAGGGGGAGCCTGACTGCATCGGACCTGGTGCGGCCATCGAGAGGCTTGTGGCCGACGCGATCGCCACCGCGCAAGCGAGGATGTGAAGCGAAGCCCACAGGCGGCAGATGTTGGTGCGCATGGCGGTCGTTCCGGGGTGGTGGCGAGCGTCGATTCGACTGTGCGAGGCGAGGTCCTGGCGGTTCTTGCTGTCCTTGTACCTCGCCGGCGTTCTGGCGGCTGCCGTTAAAACTGGGGTTTCGTAGAATTTCACAAGAACACTACCATGATCGCTCTCTTCATGATCCCGGCGGCTCGGCCATGCGGCGCCGTCCTCTCACGGAATCACCTCACAGGAACCCCATGAGTGCCACCCCAACGATCGCCATCGTGCTCACTGCCCTGCTCGCCGCCCGCGCCACGGCCGGAGGGGCCGCGCCAGACTCCCCTGGCGAGCCGGCAGACGCGCAAGCCGCCGCTGCAGAAGCGCCCCTGCCCCGCCGTGCGGGACCGCTCGGCGTTGCGTTGACGGCAAGGCCCGACGGTCGACCGGAGATCGCGCAGGTCCAGCCCGGCTCGCCCGCAGAGCGCGCGGGCATCCAGGCCGGCCTGGTGATCGATGCCGTGAACGGGCAGGAGATCCGCAGTCGCGAGCAGCTTGCCCAGGCCATGCAGCGCGTAAAGGCCGGCGAGACTGTCCAGCTGTCGCTCAAGCGTGGCGACGAGCCCGTGACGACCGTTGCGGTGAAGACCGAGCCGGCAGCCGAGAGGCTTGATGGCAGCACAGTGACCTACGGCAGCGTGCGGGTTCCTGCCGGCTACCGGCTGCGCACCATCGTCACCGAGCCGAAGGACTCGCCGCTCGCGAAGGAGGGCAAGCTCCCCGCATTCCTGTACGTGTCCGGCATCATCTGCGACACCATCGACCGGCCGATGCAGCCGGATGCGGTCGATACGCGCATCGTGCACGCCATGGCGGATGCGGGCTTCATCACCATGCGCGTGGACAAGCCGGGCGTGGGCGACAGCGAGGGACCGCCGTGCAGCGAGATCGACCTGCAGACCGAGCTCGCAGGCTACTCGGCGGCGCTGAAGCAGCTGTCGGAGATGCCGGGCGTAGACCCCTCGCGCATCTACGTCTTCGGTCACTCCATGGGCGGCGTGCTCGCGCCATACCTCTCGAAGGCCGTGCCAGTGAGCGGCACCATCGTGTACGGGACGCTGGCGCGCACGTGGTTCGAGTACCAGCTCGAGAATGTGCGTCGACAGGCGGCCATGCAACCCGGCGTCACCGAAGCGCAGATCACGGAAGCCGTGCTGGCTGAGGCGAAGTCGAGCGCGATGATCCTCGTCGAGAAGAAGACCTTAGGCGACGTGTGGGCGCGCTGGCCCGAGCTCAAGCAGCCGACCGAGGGGATCATGCTCGACGAGAACCACATGTCCACGCGGAGCATGCCGTTCTTCCACCAGCTGCAGGACCTGAATCTCGCGCAGGCGTGGGCCGAGTCGACTGGCGCCGTGCTTGCCGTCTACGGCGAGTACGACTGGGTGACCTCCGAGGCCGACCACAGGAAGATCGCCGAGATCGTGAACACGCGCACCAAGGGTGCCGGGACCGTGCTCGTCCGACCTCGTGCCGATCACGCCTTCACGCTGCATCCGGACCTCGGCGCAAGCGTCTCGGCGATGGGCCGGGGCGAGTTTGATCGCGAGCTGCCTCGAGAGATCCTCAACTGGATCGCGTCGGTCGAGGGACGCGAGCCCCCCGCCGCGCAGCAGGCGCAGGGCGACAGCCCTGCCGCAGCGCTGCGCACATGGACGCGCCTGCCGACGGAGAGGTACCCCGGCAAGCAGGACGACATCTTCTTCGTCAACGAGAAGGTTGGGTGGTACGGCAACGGCGCCGGCAAGGTGTTCCGCACGCAGGATGGCGGCGACTCGTGGACGAAGGTGTGGGAAAAGCCGGGGACCTTCGTTCGGTGCCTCGCCTTCCTCGACGAGAAGGTCGGAGTGCTCGGCAACATCGGGCCGGGCTACTTTCCCGGCGTGAGCGACTCCGTGCCCGTGTACCGCACCGAGGATGGCGGCTCCACGTGGACTCCGGTCACGGCCATCGAGGGAGATCCGGTCGCTGGACTGTGCGCCTTCGACATCTTCGACGTGCCGTTCATCAATGCGGGCACGCTCGACCGCCGTCCCCGCATCGTGGGCGTGGGACGGGTCGGCGGCCCGGCGGCCTACATCTGGTCAGACGATCTCGGCAAGACATGGAAGCAGGGCAAGCTGCCCGATACCGGCGCGATGGCCTTCGACGTCAAGTTCCTGGACGAGAAGCGCGGCTTCATCGCATCGTCATCGAGCGCGGATGTGGCGCAGGCCAATGCGATCATCCTGGCCACGGAGGACGGCGGCGCCACGTGGGAGGAGGTCTACCGGTCACCTCGCCCATGGGAGACCACCTGGAAGTTCGCGTTCCCGGATGCGCAGACCGGGTACTGCACCATCCAGTCCTATGACCCGGACCCGAAGTCATCGCAGCGGTTCGTGGCGAAGACCTTTGATGGCGGTCGCACGTGGCACGAGATGCCGCTGACGGACGACCACAAGGTCCGCGAGTTCGGGATTGCGTTCCTCGATGCCGACACGGGTTTCGTCGGCGCCACGCCTCACGGGTTTGTCACGGTGGATGGCGGCATCAGCTGGCACGCCGCAGAGTTCGGCAATGCGGTCAACAAGATCAGGCTCCTCAAGACGGAGTCCGGAGTGACCGGCTTCGCGATCGGGACGGACGTCCATCGGCTTCGCCTGACCGACGCGAAGCGGTAGGCCAGGCGGCCTCGTGTCCGCCGCCGGTCCGCGGAGGGCGCGCCGGGGCCAGAGCTGCCATGTCCCGACGTCGGCCCGCGGGGACAATGTGAGGCAGCCTCGCCTCCCATGCATCTGTCGCTTGCACTCACCGTTGCACTCGCGCTGCTGGCAGCGCCGCCTGCGGGCGAACCTGCGCGGGACCAGTACGCCGCGAGCGACCGCGTGCCGAGCCCACTCGCGCCTCCATCGCCGCGCGATGCGCGGGCACTGGGCATCGGGACCTACATCGATGATGTCCGGGTCCCCGGCCTTGATGGCAGCGACCGCAACTGGCGCACCGGACGCGGCGACTCGCTCACGGTGATCGCGCTCACGAGCATCCGCTGCCCGCTATGCCGGAAGTTCGGGCCCTCTCTCGCGCGGATCGAGGATGCGTACGCCGATCGCGGCGTGAAGTTCGTGTTCGTCAACGTGAGCGGCACGGACACTCCCGACGAGATGCGGCGGCAGGTCGCTGACCTTGGACTTGACGGACTCTACGTCTACGACCGGGACGGCCGCATCGCCGCTGCGCTCCGGGCCATGACCACCACAGAGGTGTTCGTGGTTGACTCGTCCAGCACGCTCTTCTACCGGGGTGCGGTCAGCGACCAGTACGGCACGAACTTCACGCTTCCCGAACCTCGCCGGCGGCTGCTCGAGGAGGCGCTCGATGCCGCGCTCGAGAGACGCGTCCCCAGCATCCAGGCGACATCAGCGCCGGGCTGCATAATCGAGCCGCAGCAGGTTCCAGGTGCGAGGATCGCGAGCGCGCCTGCCATCACCTACGCGCGCGACATCGCACGCATCATCAACGCCAACTGCGTCGAGTGCCATCGCACGGGCGGCGTTGGCCCATTTCCGCTCGATTCCTTCGAGGCCGTGTCGCGCCGCGCGACCATGATCCGCGCAGTGACGCAGGAGGGCACGATGCCTCCCTGGTTCGCGGCGCCCATGCCACGCTCGGGGAGCGGCCTGCACTCGAGCCCGTGGTCCAACGACCGCTCGATGAGCCAGGCCGAGAGGGACGCGATTGCCGCATGGATCGCAGCCGGGAAGCCAGAGGGCGACCCGAAGGACCTTCCCCTGCCGCGAACCTTCTCCGAGTCCGAATGGGCGATCGGCACGCCGGATGCGGTGTTTCAGCTTCCTGACCCCATCGCGATCAAGGCCGACGGCTTCATGCCGTACCAGAGCGTGGTCGTGCCGACCGGGATCCTTGAGGACCGCTGGGTGCAGGCCGTGCAAATCCTGCCGACGGACCCGTCGGTCGTGCATCACGCGCTCGTGTTTGCGCTCGACGAGGAGACGGCGAAGGACCCCGTCATGCGACGCAAGCTCTCGGCGGACGAGTCGCGCGGCTACTGGGCCGCCTATGTCCCGGGCAACAGTTCACTTGTGCTGCCGCCAGGCATGGCACGGAGGCTCCCGGCGAAGTCGTCGCTCCTCTTCCAGATCCACTACACCCCAAACGGGAAGGCCACCAGCGACCAGATGAGGCTCGGCGTGGTCTTCGCCGATGCGGCCCCCAGGCACCTTGTCCGCACGGCTGCCGTCGCCGACAGGCGCCTGCGGATCCCGCCCGGAGCCAAGAACCACAAGGAGGAGGCATCGCTTCGCATACCTGCCGACGCGAAGATCCTCGCGTTCGTGCCGCATATGCACGTGCGGGGCGCGGCGTACCGGTACGAGATCGCGGATGCTGACGGCAGCGGGCGCCGGACGCTGCTCGACATACCCAAGTACGACTTCAACTGGCAGCTGCGATACGAGCTGCGCGAACCGCTCGACGCGCCCCGCGGCGCGACCATCCACGGCACCGCGTGGTACGACAACAGCGCCGACAACCCGGCAAATCCCGATCCCACCAGGACTGTGCGATGGGGACCCCAGACCACCGACGAGATGATGCTGGGGTACATCGAGTACTACCTCGTCGACGAGGATCCCCTGAATCCGGTGGAC
>JBIIIL010000175.1:0-5654 GCA_044234825.1 Phycisphaerales bacterium | reverse complement strand
CCACCAGGTTGCACAGCGTGGTCTTGCCGCTGCCGGAGCGCCCGACGAGCGCGACGACGGAGCCCGCGGGCACGTGCATCGAGATCCCGTCGAGCACAAGCCGCTCGCTGCCTGGGTAGCGGTAGCTCGCCGACTGCAGCGTGACCGATCCGCTCACGAGTTCCCGCTGCAGCACGCGCGCACCAGGCCGGTCAGGCATCTCCGCGGGCTCCGCAAGGAGGTCGAGCAGCCGGTCGAGCCCCGCGAGGTTCGTCTGGAACGCGGTGGCGCTCGAGGCCAGCATCTCGATCGGCGCCAGCAGCATGACCACGTATGCGAGGAACATCACGAGGTCACCGGGCGTGAGCTGGCCCTCGAGCACCTGGTGCCCGCCGTACCAGAGGAGCGCAGCGCTTGCAGCCGGAATGAGCAGGGCCCACGACACGTCGATGCCCCGGGACCACCACCAGGTGCGCAGCTCCTGCCTGGACATGAGGTGTCCCGCACCCGAGTACCGGCCCACCTCGCTGCGGACGCGCGCGAATCCGCGCACGACGCGAATCCCGCCGAACACCTCGGTGGCGTGAGAGTCGATGCGGTCTCGAGTCGCCTTCATGTCGCGGTACATGGGCCGGATGCGCCCGATCCACGTGCGGTGGGTCACCCAGACGAGGGGCAGCAGCGCGGCGGCGCCGAGCAGGAGCCGCCAGTCCGTCCATGCCAGCACGACCATGCTCCCGCCAAGCTGGATCGCGGCGCGCCACGGGTTGTACAGCAGGCTGAAGACGAGATCGCCCACGCCGCCGGCGTCCTCGCGGAGCATCGACACGAGCCCGCCCGAGCGCAGCTCCTGCACGCGGTTCAGCGGGAGTCGCGCCGCCCGCGCGAATGCACGGCGGCGCAGGCCGTTCTGGATTCGCTTCACCAGCCTGGTCGCCTGCCAGCGGCCAGTCATCCCCACGGCCGTCGAGACGGCCGCAAGCGCGACCATGCCAATCGCGAGCGCCGCCAGGAGGCCCGAAGGCGAATCGATCGCGGTCCACGAGGCGGGCAGGAGCTCGCGCAGGTCGCGCGGCAACGGGCGCGCCTCGAAGCAGTAGTCCACCGCAACCTTGGTGGCTGCGGGGGGCACGAGCGCCAGCGCGGTGGACAGGGTGACCGTCGACAGCGCGACCGCCAGGGTGCCGCGCGATCCGCGGGTGAGTCCGACGAATGAGCGAATCAGCTCGAGGGCCGACCTGGACCGCGCGAGGCTCCGCGTGGTTCCGTGCCGTGAGACCTCAGTGCGGGCTCCGCGCCGCTCCTTCCGATCCCGGTTGACGCGCTCCACGTACGCGCGGAACTGTCGCTTGCTCGAGGCCAACGGCATGAGACCGTGATCGTAGGGTGGGCTGCTGCACGCGCGTACACTGTTCCGATGCACAAGTTGACGGACCGTGCCCGTGCGCTTGCCTTGGCATTGGCGCTCTCGGCGTGCCTTGCGTGGATCCATGGCGCAGCTGCCCTCAACCAGGCAGATCCGCCGGCGCAGGGTTCCTCGTCTGGTCCTTCAGGCGCAGGCGCAGGCACAGGCAGCGCGCGCGGTGGCGCGGCATCGGCCGATGGCGCACCGTCGTCTGGGGCGGTGCAGGCCGAAGGCGGCTCGCGCAAGCGCAACCGCCCGGCCGGATTCCACTACGGAGTGAAGGACCCGCCTGCGCGCGCCAAGGGTGCGGTGCGGCTGGCGGCGTACAACATGCTGAATCTCTTCGACCAGGTGGACGACCCCGCGCTCACCGGCGA
Organism: Phycisphaerales bacterium; assembly: GCA_044234825.1. GTDB lineage: Bacteria > Planctomycetota > Phycisphaerae > Phycisphaerales > SM1A02 > ZLKRG44. The sequence continues at coordinate 3,893 of JBIIIL010000175.1, read as the reverse complement.
GAACGAGGACATCACGCAGGCGACGCCGGCAGAGCGGTGCGCCGCACTGGCGGAGGCGATCCGCCGGCTCGATGCCGACATCCTCGTGCTTCAGGAGATCGAGTCTCGCGAGGCGCTCGCCTGGTTCCGCGACACCTACCTCAAGGGCATGGGCTACGACCACCTCGAGAGCTTCGATGCGGAGTACGCGCGCGGAGTCGAGCAGTCGGTGCTGTCGCGCTTTCCCCTCAAGGACGCGGCGCTGCTCGAGAAGCCGTCCGGGGACGGATTCCGCTACCAGCGGATTCCGGTCCGCGCGACCGCGGTGCTGCCTGGCGGGTACGAGCTCGTGGTGATCGGCATCCACCACAAGGCTGGCGGCGACACCTTCAACGAGCAGCGCGAGGCTGAGGCGTCGCACATCATCGCTGCGGTCAGGAAGGAGCTCGCGGCGAACCCCAGGCGCAACCTTGCGGTGCTCGGCGACTTCAACGCCACCGCCACCAAGGAGTCGCGCAAGATGTACGACCGGGCCGGCCTGCTGAACTCCTACGACTGGCGCCCCTGGATCGAGGGGAAGGTCACGGCGGATCAGGTCCGCGACCGGTTCATCACGCACGAGTCGGGTCGCGCCATCGACTTCATCCTCGTGAGCGAGTCGCTCGCGAACGAGGTGGTGCCCGACAGCTTCTTTGTGCTCTCGACGCTGCACCCCGGCGATGCGTACGACTGGCGCAAGGACAAGGCCCCAGCCGGCCACGCAAGCGATCACTACCCGATCGCCATCGACCTCGTGCCGGTCGAGCGCGATGCGCGCATGCCCGGCGCGCCTGGCACCCCCGAGTGGCAGGCCAAGAGGGGACGCGGATCCAAGGGCAAGGATGGCGCGGCGGCGCCGGCGGCGGGCGCCGGCAGCTGATCGTCTCAGGCCGCGGTGCCCGGATCGGCGGGCTGCCCGGCAGGCAGGCCAGCCCGCGCCTTGCCGCGCGTCATGAGGGTGAGGATCGGACCGCTCAGCAGGTATGCGGTGAAGAGCACCGCAAGCGTGACCTGGAACCACCAGATGGCGAGCACGATCGGCGCGACGATCCACGCGACATAGGCGAAGCTCCGCTTGCCGCGCAGGTAGCGGTTGATGATGTGCGCGTACCGGAGCCGCGACACCATCGCTGCGGAGCAGAACACCGTGACGATCGGGATCGCCAGGCTCGACGTCGCCGCAAATCCCGGAGGGGCGACCTCGTTGAACTTGGTGACCCACAGGTGCTGGTGGAGCAGGGTCAGGCTCGCCACGGCGCCCGCCGCACCCGGCGACGGCAATCCGCGGAAGTTCCGGTGGTCCTCCTCGGCGTGGGAGACGGTTTCGACGTTGAAGCGCGCGAGCCTCAGTGCCGTGCAGCAGACGTAGAAGGCGGCGATGCCCCAGATGACCTTGCCGTACACGCTGTCCGCGTCCGGCCCCAGCACGCCGGTGTAGTTCTCCGGCCCGCCGTAGTAGAAGCCCACGAGGCGCAGCATCATGTACGCGGGTGCCACGCCGAAGGTGACCATGTCGGCCATCGAGTCAAGCTGGGCGCCGAACTCGCTCGCCGATCGCGTGAGGCGCGCGGCGAGCCCGTCGATGCCGTCGAAGAGCATCCCGAGGAACACGAGCGCGCCAGCCACGGTGAGGGTGCTCCATCCGAACACCGCGGCTGGGCCGATCGGCTTGGACGTGAAGTGGATGGCCGCGAACCCGCACACGAGGTTGCCCAGCGTCAGCAGCGTCGGCAGGACGGACACCCCGATCAGCCGGCGCCTGCGGCGGTGCAGGCGCACGCTTGTGCGCACGTCGCGCGTGCCCGGCAGCGTCGTGGGTGATCGTGGTGTCTCGCTCATGGGACAGGAACCGGGTCGCCACCTGCGGGTGCGTCCGGCTGCGATGGTATGACCGGCGCCATGTCAGGGTCGATGTGGGTGTCCGCGATGAGCGGAATGAGCACGATCACGGTGCGGCGGGGCAGCGCAGCGGCGCGATCGGGCATCGGCACGAGCAGGAACTCGCCGAGGGTCGGTGCCGCGGCGGTGAACGGACCCGCGCTGCGGCGCGCGCCCCGGGGGGCCGCTGGCGACATGCCTGTCAGCAGGGTGGCGGAGCCTCGGGGCAGCTCGAGCGTGATCGCCGCATCGGCGAACCACTCGCTGCGCTCGCGCCTGGCGGACTGCGCCCCTGCACCGGCCGGCATGCGCTGCATCGGCACGATCTCGACGTCGTACACCGCCCCGACCTCGAGCGGCACCGTCCACCCGCGAAGCATCAGGCTGACGACGCCATCGGCGAGCCGGGACGGCCGCGAGCCGAGCATGACGGCGGCGCCACCCTCGACGCGCGTGCCCGCGATCTCGCGCCACTCCAGGGCCTGGCCATGCCACGTGCGCGTCTGGCCGAAGCTGCCGCCCATGGCGACGAGCGCGTCGGGGAGCGCCTCGAGCGCGACTTGGGCGATCGCCCATCCCTGCGCAGACATGCGCGTGCGCGCATCGGCATCGGTGCCGGCGGGATCGTGCTCGGAGAACCACGTGCGCAGGACGCTCTCGTTGTCGGGCACCTGCCACGTGAGCGTGACGAGTCCGTCGACATCGCCCCGGTCCACGGGCAACGTGACGCGCATGGAAGGCATGTCCGAGGCGGCCTCGGCAACCGGAGCCGAGTCGCCCGCCTGGCCCTCGGGCCGACCCGATGCGGCTGCGGCGCCGGTGCAGCCCACCGATCCGGCCGCCAACGCGATACCCGCCACGAGCGCGACAGCGGCGTGAGGCAGCGCATTGATGCGATCGATCATCTTTCGCAGGAGGCCAAATCGCCGCCTGTCGTGCTTGAACCAGATGCGCGGGGTGCCATCCGGGGCATCGTCGCCAGCAAGGCGCGTGCCCTGCTCGATGGAGCCGCTTGACAGCAGGGCGCTGAACTCGCGCGCCAGCGATTCCGTTGCGCCCGGCGGCAGCGGCGCGTCAAGCCTGATGACGAGGAGCTCCCCGACCCAGCGGCTTGAGCGGTAGCGGCGGTAGAAGCCTGTCACGATGTCCGCGGCCTCGAGCGGGCTCGCGGCGATGCGGTAGAGGCTGAGCTCGTCGGTGTCGACCCAGCCTGCCGCGTGCACCGCCTCGCGGACGAACGACTCCCAGCGCACCCAGTAGCCGCGCGGCAAGCCATCGTCACCGAGCCCCTCGACCAGCACGATGGGGATGATGGCATTTCGTCCGCACTGGACGAGCGTCAGGGCCTCGAAGAGCTCGTCCTGCGTGCCGTACCCGCCGGGGAACGCCGCGACCGCGTCGGCGGATCCCATGAACGCGAGCTTCCGCGTGAAGAAGTGACGGAACTCGAGCAGCTTGGGGTCATGGCGGATCGCCTCGACCGGCTTCTGCTCGTACGGAAGCCTGATCGCGAGCCCGAAGGCCTGCTCCGGGGACGGACCCTCGATGCCAGCCTGCATGATGCCCGGACCGGCGCCGGTGATCGCCATCCATCCGCGGTCCGCGAGCGTGCGCGTGAAGAGATGCGCGGCGGCGTAGTCGGCATGGTCGGACGGGGTGCGTGCGGACCCGAACACCGCCACCTTGCGGATCGACCTGTGATGGTTGAAGAGCGTGAACGACGCGCGCATCTCCCGAAGCGCGCGTCGCATGAGCTTGACCTGGCCGAGGTCGATGTCGTCGCCGAGCGCGCGCAGCGCTGTCGTGACGAGCTCCTCGATGGCGCCCAGGCGCGCGCGGTCCGCCGGATGCGACATGTGCTGGGTCGCGGCCAGCTGCACCAGGCTCCGGATCGCGTCACGCAGCTCGGGAGCCATGCCGCTCATCGCACGGCCCCCGCGGCAGGTGCCTGCTCGGCCAGCGTCGGCATGGGCGCGATTGCAGGAATCGGCGCGATG
>JBIIIL010000174.1:0-5665 GCA_044234825.1 Phycisphaerales bacterium | reverse complement strand
GATGCGCAGCCTGGAGAGATCCTCTCCGCGTCGCCGCTGGTGGTTGCCTGCGGCGATGGCGCGATCGAGATCGTGGAGGCCCAAGGGCCCGACGGCATCTGGTCCACCGGCGCGCAGGTGGCGGCCGAGATGAACCTCGTGCCGAAGATGCGGCTCGGGCGGGCGCCGGCGGCCGCGCGCGCGCGCCGCACCAGCGTGCTGATCCTGGGGGTGAACGGCTTCATCGGCAGCCACCTCTCGGAGCGCCTCCTCCAGAACGAGTCCTTCGAGGTCTACGGCATGGACCTCAACTCGGAGAATCTTGGAGCCCTGACGCAGCACCCGCGCTTCCACTTCGTCGAGGGCGACATCACGATCAACCGCGAGTGGGTCGAGTACCACGTCCGCAAGTGCGACATCGTGCTGCCGCTTGTCGCGATCGCGACCCCGATCGAGTACGTGCGCAATCCGCTGCGCGTCTTCGAGCTCGACTTCGAGGAGAACCTGCGCGTGGTGCGCGACTGCGTGCGCTTCGGCAAGCGGCTCATCTTCCCGAGCACGTCAGAGGTGTACGGCATGTGCACCGACGAGCGGTTCGACGAGGAGACGAGCCCGCTGGTCACGGGACCGATCCACCGCCAGCGCTGGATCTACTCGGCGAGCAAGCAGCTTCTCGACCGCGTCATCTGGGCCTACGGGTCCACGCGAGGCCTGAAGTTCAGCCTCTTCCGCCCCTTCAACTGGATCGGCCCGAGGCTCGACACGCTCGACAGCGCACGGATCGGCAGCTCCCGCGCCATCACGCAGCTCATCCTGAACCTCGTCGAGGGGACGCCGATCCTGCTCGTCGACGGCGGCCGCCAGAAGCGCTGCTTCACGGATGTCGACGAGGGCATCGAGTGCCTCTACCGCATCGTGGCCAACGAGCGCGGCACCTGCGACGGGCGCATCTTCAACATCGGCAATCCCGACAACGAGGCGAGCATCAAGGAGCTCGCCGAGATGCTCGTGGACGCCTTCGGGCGCCACCCGCTGCGCGGCTGCTACCCGCCCTTCGCGGGCTTCCAGGAGATCGAGAGCTCGCGCTACTACGGCAAGGGCTACGAGGATGTGCAGCACCGCCGGCCGAGCATCCGCAACGCCCAGGACGCGATCGCGTGGACCCCGCGCATCACGACCGCGGCGAGCGTCGAGCGCACGCTCGACTGGTTCCTGCAGAACCACGCGAAGCAGCACGGCCTCACCGCCGGGTCCCCGAGGCAACAGCCCACGGCCAAGACACGGGCAAGCGCCGCGGGTGCGCACTCCTGACTGACGCGTGACGATCGGACTGCGCATCGATGTCGACACCTACCGCGGCACGCGCGATGGCGTGCCGCGCCTTCTCGCGACGCTGCAGCGCCACCGCGTTCGGGGCACCTGGTACTGGACGGCAGGGCCCGACAACATGGGACGCCATGTGCGCCGCATGCTGCGCCCTGCATTCGCCATCAAGATGCTGCGCTCGGGGGCCCCAAGCCTGTACGGGTGGGACATCATCCTCAGGGGCACACTGTGGCCCGGACCCGTCATTTCGCGCCACCTCGCACGCGCCATGCGCATGCCGCAGGCCGAGGGACACGAGTCTGGCGTGCATGCCTGGGACCACCACCGCTGGCAGGTTGGGGTCGATGCCTTGCCCGATGCCGAGCTTGATGCGGAGATTGACCGAGCCACGGATGCGCTGGGCACTGTCCTCGGGCAGGCGCCAGATACCGCAGCCGCGCCCGGCTGGCGGTTCTCAGAACGCCTGCTGGGCCTGCCATCCTCGCGCCGATTCCGCTACCGAAGCGACTGCCGTGGCGACTGCATGCCCTTCCAGCCACGGATGCCGATGTCGGCCGCCGGTACGGCTCAGCCGCAGGTTCCTGTGGACCTGCCCACGTACGACGAGGGCATCGGCCGGGGTGCTGATGCTGATGCGGCATGGAACCGGCGACTGCTGCAGCTCATCGCGGACGGCAAGCCGCACGTGCTGACGATCCATGCCGAGAGCGAGGGCGGAGCCAAGGCCGCCCTGTTTGACGACTTCCTGTCGCGGGCCATCGCGCAAGGCCATCGCTTCGAGCCGCTCGGCGAGTGGATGGAGCGGCATGCGCGCGAGCCGTTGCCGACGGGCACGCTCGTCGCCGGCCATGTGGCCGGGCGCGAGGGATGGCTCTGCACTCGCGGTGCCCCCGGATAGTCCCGCGCGCGCCGCGGCGTGGCGGCCGCGGCGTGCGATCGGCATCAGGCACGGCTAGGCTCCCGCGGCATGGCGCGACTCGCGCTCGCTGCGCTTGCGGTTTTTCTCCTCACGTCGGTACTCGCGCTCGGCGTCCGTCCGCTGATCGCGCACGACGAGGCGCGCTACGCCGCGATCCCCGCGGAGATGCTCGAGTCCGGCGACTGGACCCAGCTGCGCCTTGCCGGCTTTCGCTACTACGAGAAGCCCCCGCTGGGCTACTGGATGACCGCCGCGAGCATGCGGCTGCTCGGGCCGAGCGAGTTCGCGATCCGGCTTCCCTGCGCGATCGCGGGGGGCGTCGCCGCGCTCGCGGCATGGTGGGTCGCCGTCCGCATCACGGGGCGCCGAAGCGACGGGCCGCTCGCGTTCCTGGTGCAGGTCACCACGCTCGGACCGGCGGTGCTCGCCACGCTGGCGCTTCTCGATCCGCCGTTTGCGGCGTGCATCGCCGTCACGATGGCCGCATTCTGGGCCGCATGCACGAGCCGCGGGCGGGCCCGCATGGGATGGCTTCTGCTCGCGGGGGTCGCGGCCGGCGCCGGGTTCCTGATCAAGGGGCTGCTTGCCATGGCGATACCTGGCGTGGCCGCCGCCGGCTTCCTGCTGTGGGAGCGTCGATGGCGCGACCTCTTGCTGATGCCATGGATCCCGCTCGCGGGCGCAGCAGCCGCAATCGCCCCCGTCGCCATCGTCATGCACCGTGCCGAGCCGGACTTCTGGCGCTACTTCATCGAGATCGAGCACATTCGGCGTTTCACGAACCCCGATGCGAACCAGCACCCGCAGCCATGGTGGCTGTATCTGGCGATCTTCCCTGTGGGCGCCTTCATGTGGACGCTTGCCTGGCCGCGCGCCATCTCCGGACTGCTGACCGATCCGCACATCCGCAGCGGCATCAGGTTCTGCATCTGCTGGATCGCGCTGCCCATAGGCGCGCTCTCGATGAGCTCGGGGAAGTTGCCGACCTACATTCTCCCGCTGTATGTGCCCGTCTCCGTGCTCGTGGCGATCGGTCTGCGGGCGGCCTTCGACCAGGGCGCTGTCCGGCGGCAGCCCGCCGATGACGCCGGCCCAATCGTCCTCGGCGCCATCGCCGCACTCGCGCTGACGCTCGCGGCCATCGGGCCGGAGCTGCTCGGCATCGAGAGCCCGTGGCGGGACGGCGCGCGAGTGCCCCTGCTCATCATCGCAGGCGTGTCCATGCTCTGGATCGCCATCGATCGCTGGGGCTGGAGGGCACGCGATGCCGATGCATGGGTGTCTCGGCAGGCGCTCGCCGTGACCCCAATGATCTGCTCGCTTGCATTTCTGTTCCCGGATGCGGTCGCGCCGCGCACCAAGGTGCCCTGGGCCGTGCTGGATGCGCACCGCAACAGCATGGCTGATGCGTCGCTCCTGCTCACAAGCGCTGAGACTGCGCATGCGGTGACGTGGGCCACGGGTCGGCGCGACTTCGCGATCCTTGGCAGGCCAAGCGAGTTCGACAACGAGCTCGGCCTGGCCACCGAAGGCGCTCGCCTCGTGCCATGGCCGCGCGCGCACGGCACGATCAGGCACGCACTCAGCCTGCCAGGCACCTCCGTGGTGCTGGTCGCGGACCCGTGGATGGCGGAGTCGCTACGGTCCGATCGCGCGCTTCCGCCCGCAGCGGTCGACGAGCTGCACGGCAACATCGCGGTGATGCGATGGTCTGCGCCTCTACACTCCGCAGACGCCAGCGACGGTCCCTCGAGCTCCGCGCACGCGGATCCACACTGACATATGGCACGGGAACTCTCACCAGAGCAGCTGCAGGTCATCCGCGACAACCCGAAGCTGTCGGATCGGCAGCTTGCCGAACGGCTCGGCTGCTCGCGGCAGCAGGTTGCTCGTGCGCGCCTCGCCTCCGCCCCCTCAGGCAGCGGCACCAGACCCTCGCGACCGGGCACAGGCGCGCTCTCGCTTGGCGGCATCCTCTCGGGAGGTTCGTCCGCGGAGACGCCGGACCATCCCGGTCGCGGCACCACGCTTGAGTGGGCGCTCGCGTCTGCCGTCATCGCCCTTGGCGCCCTGCTGCGGACCGCACACTACTTCCAGATCAAGGCCAACGACCCCTACTTCGCACTCCCCACGGTGGACCCTCGCGTCTACCACGAGTGGGCGATTCGGCTGAGCGGGGGCGACTGGATCGGCACCGATGTCTTCGAGATGAGCCCGGGCTACCCCTACTTCCTCGGGGTGATGTACTGGCTGTTTGGCTCCGGATTCGAGGTGTCGCACATCGCCAACGCGGTGCTCGGCTCGCTCACCGTGCTGTTCATCTGGCTGCTCGGCCGCATCGTCTTCGGGTGGCGCGAGGCGCTGGTGGCCGCCGCCTTCGCGGCGCTCTACCCGATGTTCATCTACACCGGCGGAGACCTGCTGTCGGAGAACCTGCAGGTCCTGCTGAACGCAGTCATGCTCGCGTGCCTGTGCGCGGGCATCAGGCGCCCAAGATGGTGGCTGTTCCTGATCGCCGGCGCGATGCTCGGGCTCTCGGCGCTGTGCCGCCCGAACGTGCTGCTCTTTGCGCCGGTCGCCGTGCTGTGCATCGCCGCAACCCGACTCGAAGGGGTGTCGTGGCCGCGGATCGCGCTGCGCGCCTCGACCCTTGCGATCGGCGCCATCCTGATGGTGGCGCCGGCCACCATCCGCAACTGGAGTGTCGCCGGCGACCCTGTGCTGATCACCGCCCACGGCGGCATGAACTTCTACATCGGCAACAATCCCGAGGCGATCGGCCGCTTCAAGATCCCCACATGGATTCCAGACACGCGATTCGACAACCCGCGCCGGCAATCGGACTTCGCCAAGGAGCATGCGGAGTCGAAGGTGGGTCGGACCCTCAAGCCCTCCGAGGTCTCGAGCTACTGGAGCGGCATGGCGTGGGAATGGATCCGCGCGAACCCCGGCAAGGCGCTCTCCCTGGCGGGACGCAAGTTCTACCTGCTGCTGTCCTCCAATGAGGTCGGGGACCAGCGGCAGATGCATCTCGACGCCGCGTACTCATGGGTGCTGCGGATCCCCGCGCCCACGTTCATCGTGGTGGTCCCGCTGGGCATCCTCGGCCTCGGGCTCACCATCCCGAGGTGGCGGCGATTCCTCGCGATCGACGCATTCCTCGTCTCGCAGGTCGCGGCGCTCGTCATCATCTACACATCGGCGCGGTACCGCCTGCCGATGATGCCTGCGGTCATGACGCTCGCGGGATTCGCCGCAGTGTGGATGGCTGATGCGGCGAGGGCACGGCGGTGGGTGCCATTCGGCGCCGCGGCATGGGCGTTCGCGCTCGTGCTCTTCTTCACCGTTCGCCCGAGCGAACCCATCGTCTTCTCGTCGAACTACTTCAACCTGGCGAACAAGTTCCGCGACATGGGCAAGGACGAGCAGGCCATCGAGCTC
>JBIIIL010000173.1:0-5694 GCA_044234825.1 Phycisphaerales bacterium | reverse complement strand
GTATCAGAGGGTGCCACGGGGCTGATCAGCAGCCAGGCCACCGGACCAGCCAGGAGCAGCGAATCGAGCACATCGAAGACGCCTCCCATGCCGGGCACGATCCGGCCCGAATCCTTCATGCCAGCGCCGCGCTTGAGCGCACTCTCCAGGAGATCGCCGAAGGGCCCGATGATGCCCATCGCCGCGCCCAGCCAGAGTCCCACCTGCGGCGTGACCGAGGGCAGCTGCCCCCAGGCGCCGACGGCGGTGCCCACGGCGATCGCGAGCGCCATGCCGCCGACCAGACCCTCCCAGGTCTTGCCTGGGCTCAGCCAGGGAATGAGCTTGTGCCGCCCGACGGCACGGCCAGTGAAGTATGCGCCTATGTCCGAGCTCTTCACGATCAGGATGACCGCGGCAAGCGTCCATGCATCAGTCGCCGACCGGAGGGCGACCCACGAGCCGAGCGACAGCCCGATGAGCGCATACGAGAGCGCGGCGAAGCCCAATGCGGCGCCGATGCCGTCCACGCGCTGGCCACGGGTGGCGACCACCGAGGCGAGGGCCACTACGCCAACCGGCGGGAGTGCGAGAAGCAGCGCAAGCTGGCGAGGCGATTCAGCCCATCCGGCAGCTGCGACGCTGACGCACCCGAGCGCAGCAGCGAGCGCGCAGACCGGCGCCGAGGCACGCACGCCCGCGCCGCACCCCATGCGTGCGAGCTCCATCGCAAGGAGCGGCGAGAGCAGGAGGGCGGCAACGCCCAGGAACAGCGCTCCATGAACCTCAAAGCCCGCGCGCAGCGCGAGAGGCGGAATCCGGGCGTCGACCCATGCGATGCCAAGCAGGCACGCGATGAGCGCCATGCCTGTAGCCAGCCGCGTGCGCATCACAGGGAAAGTCTACGGATTGCCGTGGTGCGCCTCAGTCCGAGGCCATGGTCGCGGCATATGCCCGGTGCGGGATCAGGAGCGCCGCTTGAGCGGTGCGCGCCAGCTCTGGCGCGGCGGGGGCTCGCTGCCGTTGGCTTGCGAGGGCTGGAGCCTCTGGTCCTGTGCTGCCGCGCGGAAGACCTCGAAGGTCGTCTCGCTCAGCAGTTTCTGCACCGACGCTTGCATGCCGACGAGCGAATGGTGCAGCGCACAGGGCTCGCCGACGCCGCACACGCCGCCGCCGAAGGGGCAGTTGGTGCTCATGTCGTCCCGCTCGAACAGCCGGTACACGTCAGCGAGCGATATCTCTGATGGCTGGCGGGCGAGTGCATATCCGCCCCCTGGTCCGGGCGATCCGCTGACGAGACGCGCCTGCGAGAGGATGGTGAGCAGCTTCGCCACCATCGGCCGCGGCAGGCCCCGGTTGTCCGCGATGTGATTGGCCGAGAGTCGCGTCGCGCCACCGTCCCACACTTCGGCAAGGCGACTCATGGCCGCAATGGCCCGCTCAGTTTGTTTTCCGTACATGGTGGCGCGTGGCTCCTAGGCGGGATCGCTGATTGCAGAAATCAAGATATCCGACTCCACATTACGTGAACGACCACACGACCGCAAGTGGCCAAGCGCAGTTCAGCAGGGTCCCCAGGCGCCTAGGACAAAGGTGAGGTCGACACCCGAGACCGTGCCGTCCCCATTGAGATCGGCGCTTCCGTTGGTGCCCCACTGCGCCAGCAGCGTGGCCAGGTCAAGCCCGTCCACCGATCCGCTGCCGTTGAGGTCAGCGGGGCAGCCACCAGGCACGCGCCAAGGCGTGATGAAGCGGAAGGAGTCGGCGCTCGTGCCCAGATACACCGTGCGGTTGACGCCGCTCTCCGAATCGACGGCGTAGATCCCCGCGCCCGAGGTGTACAGGTACTCGCCGTTGGGCAGCGCATGCACGCCGCGGGCGCCAGGCGTGTTTTGCAGGTACAGGATCTGGTTGCCCTGGCTGTCGTATCGGTAGATCCCTCGGGGATCGCTGAATCCGGCGGCCAGCAGCGAGCCATCGGGCAGCATCGAGAGCTGCTGGGGAAAGTCGATGCCGGAGACACCATCTGAATTGTGGAACGGCGTGAGCGCCTGCCCGCCGAGGGTGATTCGCTCAATGTCATCGCCGTCAGAGTCGCTCACGTAGAAACCGTTGAAGTCCGCAGTCTGCACCCGAATGATGCCTCGCGGGTTCCCGAGCGACGAGAAGTCGAAGAAGATCGATGGGGCAGCGGAGCCGTTCAGGGGCACCTGCCAGATCAGCGACGGATCCTCGGCGGTTGGCCGCGGCGCCGTGAAGTAGACGATGCCGCCGCTCACGCACAGCGAGTAAGCGTCCGCGACACCGTGTTCGGGTCCCGCAAGCACGCGGATGAGCGTCCCGTCGATGGCGAACTCCGCGACCTGATTCAGCGTCTCGTCGGCGATGAGGAGCGTTCCGGTTCCGCTCGGCACGATCTGGATCGGCTGTGGCGACGGCAGGCCTGTGTCGACCGGCAGGTACATGAAGTACAGGCTGATGAGCTGCCCGTCCTCTGCGCACACGGAAACCGAGTCCCTGAGGCTGTTCGGGATCAGGAGCACGTCATCCCCCGGGGACTGCGCGGTTGCAGGTGCCGCACAGGCCGCAGCGCAGAGGGCGTGGACGAGCATGGGCAGACGGCGTTCAGGCAAGGCCATGGCGGGAGTGTCGCCCTACCGATGACTTGAGGCAAGCGCCCGCCCGCCAAGACCGCCAATAATCCGTCCAAGGCTCCAAGATTGCCGTTTGACTCCGGTCAACTCGGGCATATGTTGGGGGAGCATTTGGAGGACTCTGGGAAGGGGTGGTGCGCCCGTGGAAGGCGCGCTAGTGGCGCCCCTTGCAACGCGTCCTGCGCAGTCGCGCAGAACGCCTGGAGTCCTCGATGTCCCTGAACACCCGTTCCCTCTCAATGGCCTGCGCCGGCATTGCCGCGGGTCTCGCAGCGTCCGCAGCGCCCGCCAACATCATCGCAGGCTGGACCATTCCGGTGGCCTTTCCGACTGGGACAGGCAACATCCCGACTGGCACGACCTACAACCCGCCTTCGGTCGGTGGGGCGTCGGCCGGAATCGCCAACATGGGACTTCAGACGGCGGGCAGCCTGCTGACGGGCTTCCATTCCAACGCATCCACGCAGTGGACGTCGCCAACCGGCAATGGTCCGCAGAACTTTTGGGGCGACGGCGGGGGCGACGGGCTATCGCGCGCGATGAGCTCGAACTTCTGGTCGATTGGCGACTACTACGAGATTCGCCTGTCGACCGCCGGGTTCTCGAACATCTACCTCCACTGGGAGCAGACCCGCAGCAGCACCGGTCCCTCGGGCTTCGACCTGCTCATGAGCACGGATGGCGGGACCAGCTTCACGACGCTGCAGTCCTACACCGTGCTGCAATCGGGCGGTAGCGCGCCTACGTGGTCTGGCCCGTCGTACTTGGGCGCATTCGCGTACGACGTGGCCGTTGCGGGCGCAGAGAACCAGGCACAGCTCGTGTTCCGCTTCCGCGCGACCACCGCAGCGGGCCAGACCAACGGAACCAACCGCATCGACAACATCTTCGTGACGTCGGGCCCGATCCCCGCACCCGGTGCGATCGCGCTGCTCGGCCTTGCAGGACTCACCGGGGGTACACGCCGCCGCCGCTGATGGTGGCGTGAACGCGCCATTCGGCGCGAGGGCGCTTCGGCGCCGCTTGCAGGGACCAGGCTTCGAGTGCCGTCCCGACAAGTTGCAGTGACGACGCGGCCCGCGCGATGTGCGCGGGCCGCTGTCGTTGTGGCGGTTGCCGCAGTGACGAGTTGCGCGGGGCGCAGCTTCGGCGCGAGCGCGCAGCATGCCGTGCAGCATCAGCCGCGCGTCCACGCATCGCTGGTCGGGCCACGCATCCCTGGCCAAGGCCGGGGACACCCAAAAGCAGCGCACGGCGCCCTTGGGGACGCCGTGCGCGTTCGTTCGATTGGATGTCCTCAGGCGCGGGTCAGTTCACTGCCCAGCCGAACCGCGCGAGCACAAAGCCCAGATCGCGGCCGTTGATGAGCCCGTCGGCGTTGTAGTCGCAGGGTGCACCCGTGGGGAAGTTCCACCATCCGAGCACGATGAGGATGTCGCCCTGATCGATCACGCCGTTGAGGTTCAGGTCCCCGACAGCCTGCTCACACGAGTCGAGGCGACCATCAGCGTCCGCATCGGCCGCGCCTGCAGCGATCTCCACGGCATCTTCCGTGCCATTGCCATTGCAGTCAACGGCGCCGCTGTTCTTGGTCCACCACGTCTCGCCGTCGAAGCCGTCCAAGGACTGCTCCATGCCGTCGATCGCAATCATCGAGTGGTACCAGTTGATGCGCCAAAGGCCGCGGCGGTTCTTGTCGGAAACCTCCGGGGCGCTGGTGCCGATGACCTCAAGCACCGCCGTGGATTCGGACTTCTGGAGGTCCGTCTGCACCACAACCTCAAACGTCTGGTCTGCCGACGCAGTCGCAGCGATTCCAGCTGCAACGACCATCCCCGTAAGCGTGCTGAACGTGTTCGTCATTCGAATCTGTCTCCTTTCGTTGTGCGCGGTCCGTCCTAGACGCGCTCTGGCCTGAAAGACACCGCAACAGTCATGGCTGGAGTACCGAAACCCAGGTCCCGCCGGGCCATGTCACCTACGCCCGCAAGGTACCACCGGGACGTGGGGATATCGCTCAAAAATCCGAATCCACACAAACTTCAAAGCGGGCGACGGGATTCGAACCCGCGGCCTGTTGCTTGGGAAGCAACTGCTCTACCACTGAGCTACACCCGCGCGCCGCGAATCATAGCCCAGCCGATGCCGGCGCGGGCGAGCGGCACTGCCCCGATGGACATGCGCGGCCGATCGGCCCATCGGGTACACCACTCGCATGAGCCAACCGCGTCAGGGGACATGGATCAAGGCGGTCGTCGGTCCGCGGCCACGCCCAGGGAACGGGCGACGTGCCTTGGCCGCCATTGGGCTGCTCGGAGCCGTCACCGCGATGGTGGGCGGATGTGCGACGAGCGTGAAGCCCGTCGCCACGCTGGATCAGTGGACGGCTCGTCACGGGGTGAGGCAGGAGCTCCTCACGGACGCCGAGTCATTCGGCAGGGCGGATCCTGTCACCGTGCACTGCGCGGAGGCGATCCACGGCGATCCGGAGAAGGCCTACGCCCAGCTCGCATTGGCGCGCGATGAGTCCAAGGCAGACGACCCTCGGCTGCTCTTCTGCCACGCGTTCGCGGCGATCGCGACGCGGCGGTACGAGCCGGCCTACATGTCTTCTGTGCGGCTGGTTGCGGCAGATCCTGGCAGCGCGCTCGCGCAGCGGATGCTCGCGTTCACCGCGCTTCGCACCGGCCGGTACGCAGAGTCGGTGGACGCCGCGTGGCGCGCCGAGTCGCTCAGCCCATGCGCCGAGAGCGCCGAGCTGCTCGGCAAGGCCTTGCTGCGCTCCGGCGAGGCGGATCAGGCGCTCCATGCGCTCAGGCTGTGGGCGTCGCGCGGCGGGGGCGTCGAGGCCAGATGCTGGACCGCCGGCGCCACGTGGAGTGCAGGGCTGAAGGAGGCGGCCCTGCTCGACCTTGACGTGCTCGCATCCGACAACCCAAGGGATCCCGAGCCGCTCGTGTGGAAGGCATCGCTGCTGTGGTCGCGCGGCGACCGCACCGGCGCGTGGCGCGCGAGCGACGAGGCGATGGCGCGTGCACCCGAGGTGCCGCAGGTGATTGGC
>JBIIIL010000172.1:0-5705 GCA_044234825.1 Phycisphaerales bacterium | reverse complement strand
TTTCGGTTTCACATGGGGGCGACCCGCGGAGGACGGCGCGTACCTGCCCGACGAGTACGGGTTCGAGATGCTGTACTCGCTGCAGCTCACGCCCACGCTCTCCATACGGCCCGACCTGCAGCTCATCTGGACTGCCGGCGACACCGGCACGGCCTCGCCAGCCACGGTCATTCAGCTTCAAGCCACGTGGGTGTGGTGAGAGCCTGCGGTCCGTTATGGGGACATCCGCAGGGAAAGTGATCCATACTCGAGGGTGATTCACGACTCGCTCCGATTCCGTGCTAGGTTTGCTCCATGAATCATGGGGCGAGACAGAGCTTTGAGGTTGTGCAGCTGAAGTCATCTGGGGGCTCACTGCCCGCAGATACCCCGATGGACGACACCATGACGCTGGACATTGGGCGCAAGGCCGTGTTTGCGGTGGTCGTGTCGCCGCTTCGGATGCGGCTCTTCGAGACAATCCGTCGGGCAGAGCACTGCTCCGTGCGAGAGCTGTCTGTGCATTCCGGACTCTCGGCGACCGGCCTCTACTACCACCTTCAGGCGCTCGAGCACCTGGACCTGATCCGGCAGATCGGCGTGCGCAAGGGCGACGCGCGACGGGCACCGGCCGTGTTTGCCGCCACATGCTCGCGCATCCGCATCGTCTTCAATCCGGATGACGCCACCCAGCGCGCGCGCATGGCTGCCGTGCGCAAGAGATGGAATGACGAGTCCATGGATAGCGTCGATGGATCGATTGAGCTGCTGAGCGAGGGCAGGGCGATGCATGTGCGCAGCCGTCTCGAATGGGAGCACCTCACACCTGCGGAGATCCGCAAGGTCAGCGCGCTGCTCAGCCAAGTCGAGGATGTCTGCGCCGCCGCGCGCTCGCGTGGCCCGCGCGTGCCTGAGGATGCCCGTCCATTTCATGTGGGCACCCTGGTATGCGAGCTGGCGGACGCCGCGCTGCCGTGCCCGGATGTGGTGCATGACCCGAGCCCGCGGCATGGGCAGGCTGCCGACTCCGCACCCCGGGTCAGCTCGACCAGGGAACTTGAGAGCCCCGCAGCAGTGTGAGGCCGAGCCACGCCTGTGCGCCGATCGCGCCTGCGCCGCTAGACTTGGACCTTCGGACAGCGCGCGGGGCGTAGCTCAGCTTGGCTAGAGCGTCTGGTTTGGGTCCAGAAGGTCGTCGGTTCGAATCCGGCCGCCCCGATTCGCGCGCCCAAGATCCCCTAGACTCCCGCTCCCATGCCGTCGCCCGCGGACATCGGCGTCATCTCGTACGCCCCCATCGCCCTCCTCTTCGTCATGGCTGCGGTGTTTGCCGCCGTCAACATCGTCGCGAGCGCGCTCTTCGGCCCACGGGTCGAGAGCGTGGTCAAGGGCACTGCATACGAGTCCGGCATGGATCCCTTCGGGTCCGCGCGGAAGCGATTCAACGTGCGGTTCTACGTCATGGCGATGACCTTCCTCGTCTTCGACGTCGAGATCATCTTCCTGTACCCCTGGGCAGTCTCCTTCGCCCAGCTCGAGCCGCGCAGCGACGAGTCGCTCATGTTCCTGGCCCGCATCGGGTTCTTCGTGGGCACCAGCGTGATCGCCTACGTGTACGCGTGGCGCAAGGGCGTGTTCCGCTGGGACTGACCCGCGGCGCACCGGTTGGTGCCGCGCCTGCTGCCTTCCCAAGTGTGCGGTCAGCGCCGCTCCCCAGATCCAGGCGCGGGGTCGACCGTGCGCAGCGACCACGTGACCGCCGGCCCTTCGTGGCGCGGCACGTCGACTGAACGGGCACCGGCGCGGGACTGAGCGCTCTCCGGATCCATCGCCTTGCCGTCCCGCTCGAGCGCACCGATCGTCCCGCGCTCTCCCAGGCTCACCCGCAGCGTCTCGCGACCGGTGGTGCGGATTCTTGCCTCCGTGATGCGGCCCGCAGACCACGCGATGTCGACCTCGGCGCCGCCGCGCACCCGCATCCCTCGCACGCGTCCTTCAGGCCACGCGTCCGGCAGCGCAGGCAGCAGGTCGATGATGCGTACCCGATTGGCACCCGAACCCTCGGTGCGGTGGCTCTGCGCGAGCATCTGCAGCACACCTTCCGCGAGGCCGAATGTGCCGTCGATCTGGAACGGCGGATGGGTGCCAAGCATGTTGGGGAGCGTGCTCTTGCCAAGCAGCAGCCTGATGTGGCGCTCGGCCCCGTTGCCGTCGCCAAGCCGCGCATAGAGGCAGATGAGCCACGCGCGGCTCCAGCCCGTGTGTCCGCCGCCGGCAGCGAGCCTCGCCTCAAGCGTGCGGCGTGCCGCGGCAGCGAGCTCAGGCGTGCCCGCCGGCGTGATGTGGCAGCCGGGGTGGAGCGCATACAGGTGGCTCATGTGCCGGTGACCCGGCTCCACCTCCGCGAAGTCCCTGGACCACTCGCGAATGCGCCCGTCAGGCGCGATGCTCGTCGGCGCAAGCCTCGCGAGCGCGGCGCGCGCACGAACGACGACTGGATTCGACGTCGCCTCGCCACCGATGGCCTCGGCCTGCTCGATCAGGTTCGTGAGCAGGTCAAGCGCGATCTGCTGGTCCACCGCGTTCCCCATGCCGACGCTGGCGCGCGTCCCGTCGGGGAGCGCAAACTCGTTCTCCGGCGATGCGCTCGGGCCGGCCACGAGAAGGCCGGTCGCAGGGTCCGGCACGAGCCAGTCGAGCACGAACTCGGATGCGCCGACCGTGAGCGGGAAGGCCCGGGTACGCAGGAAGGCGACGTCGCCGCCATGCAGCCAGTGCTCGTGCGCGTGACGGACCAGCCACGCTCCGCCCATCGGCCACAGTCCCCAGATCGCCGCGCCAGTCGGTGCGGTGTTCGCCCATGCGGTGCTCGCGTGGTGCGCGCACCACCCGCCACAGTCCCATGTGCGCCGTGCGGCGAGCGCGCCACGCGTCGCGATCCGCTCGGTGAGGTCGAACAGCGGCTCCGCGCATTCGGCGAGGTTGGCCTGCTCGGCGAACCAGTAGTTCATCTGCACATTGATGTTGGTGTGGTAGTCGGCGTTCCATGGCGCCTTGAGGTGCTCGCTCCACAGGCCCTGCAGGTTCGCGGGCAGCGTGCCGGGCTGGCTCGACCCGATCATCAGCGCACGCGCGTACTGCACCGCGAGCGCCGTGAGCGACGGGTCCAGAGGCTCGTTCAGGGGCGCCGACCCGAGCGATTCGCGCAGCGCGGCCAGGCGCCGGTCGGTGGGCATCGACTCGCGTACGCGGTCCGCCGGCCCGAGCTCGAACGAGAAGCGGCCGAACTGCGCATGCCATGCCGCCTCGTGTGCCCGGCGCATCGCGCGGAAGTCGCCCTGGGCGGACGCGGTGCCGGCGCGCAGCGCGCGATCGAGGTCAAACGCGCCGGACGCCTGTGCACGCGCCGCATTCGCGAATGGAAAGTCCGTCGCCGCCGAGATGAGGATGGTGACGGAGTCCGCGGCGAAGATGCCCAGGCGGCCACTGCCCTTGTCCCGCACTCGGCCGCCCTCGAGCTCCACGGTGATGTCGCAGCCGAAGGTCACGCCTCGGGCGGCGTCTGCCTCGGTACGGCCGCGCATGCGGATGACTCCAGTGCCCGGGGCCGCCGCCGACTCGATGGCGAGCGGGCATGCGTCGCATGACCGGGTCCGGGACAGCGCGATGTCGCAGCTGATCGACTCAGGTGCGTCCGCATCGATCCGCACGACGATGCAGCCTGAGGCGCGCGAGGCGAACACGGTGCGCGAGAAGGTCGTGCTGCGCGAGCGCCATGACGTCAGCGCCACGCCGGTGGAGAGATCGAGCCCGCGCCGGTACTCGCCCGCCTCGGCGGGCTCGATCGACTCGATGACAAGGTCGCCGAGCGTCTGGTACGAGCGGTCCGTCTCCTGGTCCAGCATGTGCTGCTGCGCGAGCCGTTGCGCCTCGCCGATGCGTCCCGCGAACCATGCCTCGCGGATGAGCGGCACCCACGCCGCCGACTCCTTCGGCTCGAGCAGGTCGGCGGAACCCTCCCACACCGAAGACTCGTTGAGCTGGATGCGCTCGCGCGCCACGCCGCCGAAGACCATCGCGCCAAGCCGGCCATTGCCGACGGGAAGCGCCTCGTTCCAGTCGCCTGCGGGCTGCCGGTACCAGAGGACAAGACCCTCAGGAGGCGCATCGTGGCTTGGCGGAACCGCGGCCTGAGGCGGCGACGACGGCGTGTCGTGTGCCACCGCAGGGATGCAGGCGCACGCGAGCGCACATGCAGCTCCGGCGGTCGCCCGCCATGCGCATGACCTTGCGAGCCCAACGGCGCGCCATCGCAGGCCTGACCCGCCGCGCCGGCGGACCGTGCGCATCACTGTCCCTGCGCAGCCTTGAGCGTGACGTCCACGGTGCTCTCGGCGCCGTTCCGGCGGTAGGTGATCTTCACGACGTCACCGGGCTTGTGCTCGCGCAGGCGCTCCATCATGGCCGCGGGGCCGTCGAGCGCCTCGCCGTTCCATGCGATGAGCAGGTCTCCACGCGCGATGCCGGCCTCCGATGCGGCCGTGTCCGCGCTCACGCCCTCCACCTTCACGCCCTGGGCCCCGTCATCGCCGTAGCCGGGCATCACGCCGAGGCGCACGCTGGCGCCCATGCGACGACCCGACGTGGAGCTCTCCGCCGACTGGAACTCAAGCCGATCGGGGCGCGTCGCCAGCATGCGCACGGTGTCCTGGGCGAGCGCAAGCACCTTCGTGCCGCCTACCGGATTCACGGTGTGCCCGAAGTCCTTGGGGGTGTGGTACTCGCCGTGCGATCCGGTGAAGAAGAAGAGCACGGGAATGCCGGCGTTGTAGAAGCTCGCATGATCGCTCGGTCCGCGTCCCGAGGGGTCCGCACGGATCGTGAGCCCGCTCGCGTCGAACACAGGCCGCAGGATCTCGATGAAGTCCTTCGCGGATCCGGTGCCTGCCACCGCAAGCTCGTCGTTGCGCATGCGGCCCACCATGTCCAGGTTCAGCATGAACTGGATGCGGCTCTGGTCGATCGTGGGGTTGCGAGTCCAGTGCTCGCTGCCGTTGAGCCCGATCTCCTCCGCGCCGAATCCCATGAAGAGGATCGACCGTGCATCCGCAGGGCCGGTCTCCGAGTCGTACAGGTCCGCGAGCCGCTGCGCCAGCATCATCATCGTCGCGGTGCCTGATGCGTTGTCGTCCGCTCCGGGATGCAGCTGGCCGCGGTACTGCGGGCTCGTGCCGTACGCGCCGTAGCCCACGTGGTCGTAATGCGCGCCGACGATGACCCACTCGTCGGCAAGCGATCCCTTGCCGCGGAGGATCCCGCCGACGTTGTCGGTGCGCATCACGTTCTCCTCGAGGTTGGTGGTCGCGGAGACCTTCACGTCGCTGCGCAGCGGAACGCTCTTGACCTCGCCGAGGTCCGCCATCCGGCGCCACTCCATGAGCGAGCGTCCCTCGGGGTCGGCCGCGCGGATCAGCGCATCGGCCACGTCCTGGTCGAGCTGGATGACTGGGACATCGAGGCGATCGCCGAAGCGGCTGGTCTCGGTGGTCTCGAGCGCGCGCCGCCCGTCGCGGGCGCCGGGGGGATTCACCATGATGATGGCGGCAGGGTTGCGCTTGGCGACTGCCGCGAACTTGGCGGCGGCGCTTGAGGCGGGGCTGAAGCGGCGATCGCTCCAGAGGCTCTTGCCCTCCTCGTCGAGCGGCTCGTAGCGCAGCATGACCACC
>JBIIIL010000018.1:0-19782 GCA_044234825.1 Phycisphaerales bacterium | reverse complement strand
CCATGCGCAGCGGATCAGGGCGCCGGTCATGCGCTAGTGGATCGTGCGCAGCTTGGCGGCAGGGGGCATGGACTCGGGGCAGCCGCCAAGCGTGTCGTAGACCTGGCCGCTGATCATCAGCGTGGTCGCGTGCGCGAGCTCGCGGACCATGCGCGCGGGGTCCCGGGGCGCGGAGCACGCGGCATGGACCGCAAGCGCCAGCAGGGCGTCGCCCGCGAGGATGGCCATCGCCTCGCCGCGCGCGACGTGCAGCGTGGGCCGTCCGCGGCGCATCGCGTCGTTGTCGAGCGCCGGCAGGTCGTCGTGCACGAGGCTGAATGCGTGCACCATCTCCACCGCGCAGGCGACCTCGATCGCATCCGCGCGGCGGCCGCCGACGGCCTCGGCGCAGCGGAGCGCCAGCAGCGGCCTCAGGCGCTTGCCTCCGCCGAGCAGCGCATAGGCGACTGCATCGCGGAGGTTCGGCGCGTAGTCCGCATCCTCGACGAACCGCTCGAGGCGCGACTCGACTTCCGCAAGCAGCGTCGCGTCGGGGGCAGGTGCCGCGGTGGCATGCGCGCTGGAGGACTTCATCGGCGCGGGATCCTAGCCGACCGCCGTATGCTCCCGCGCGTGACGACGATCTGGAATGCGTTCCTGCTGCTGATGGAGCGTGGCGGCCCCGTCATGTGGCCGCTGCTGCTGCTGAGCACCATCTCCATGACCCTCAGCGTGGAGCGGTCGTGGTTCTGGTGGCGTGCCAACGCAGGGCGGGGCCGGGACCGGCTGCGCGGCATCCTCGAGGCGCTGCGGCGCGGGGACACGGCCCGCGTGCTGGCGCTGTCCAAGGACGACCCCAGCCCCTACGCGCAGGTCGCCACGGACCTCGTGCGCGACGGGATGGATGATGCGGTCGCGATCGCCGCCGTCGAGATGCAGCGGCCGCGCATGGACCGCTTCATGAACATGATGTCGACGATCATCACCGCGGCGCCGATGCTGGGCATCCTGGGCACCGTGTCGGGCATCATCCGCAGCTTCGAGCTTCTTGGCGGCAAGGACACCCTGAGCGACCCTCGACTGGTCTCGGCGGGCATCGCGGAGGCGCTGGTCGCCACGGCCGCGGGGCTCGTGGTCGCGCTGATCACGCTCTTCCCGTACATGTACTTCCGCGCTCAGGCGGACAAGGCGCTTGGCCGGCTCGAGTCGGTCATCGCTTCGGCCAAGCTCGGGTCCGCAGGCAGGACCGACCCCATGCCGGCGCCTCGCGAGGACATCGCCCTCCGCGTGTGAACTGCGGCGCTCCAGGCGCTCAGTTGGGCAGGTGGCTGAAGGTGCGCTCGCGGGCGGGGTCGATCCACGTGCGGATGTCCAGCAGTGCGGCGAGCGTCTGCGTGTCGGTGTGGCCATCCGCAAAGCCCAGCGCGACGGCCTTGCCGCCATACCGCGCCAGCGGAACCGCCTGCGCCTGAACCACCGTCAGCGCACCCGCGCCCTGGATCGTGGTGCCCGCGCCGCTGCCGTCGCCCTCGGCGGCGCCCGGCGTGAGGGAGCCGACGGTTGCGGAGAGGTTCCACACCTGCTGGTTGGCGAGTTGGGGAGGCGTGATCCACGCCGCGCCCGGCACATTGTCGGAGAACGAGTTGAAGCTGCCGGGCGGCGCGTAGGTCGATGCGCCGAAGATCATCCACTGGTCGGGGCGCTTGATCGCGCCCTGGTTGCGGACGACAAGCCGCCCGCGAACCGCGATGCCTGCCTCGTCGGTGAATGCGGCATCGGCGAACGTCAGTTGCGGAGGCTGCCCCGGAGCCGCCGCGGCCCACCATCCGCCGCAGTAGTAGGCGTTGTAGCCGATCGCGGGCTGGAAGGCTGCGCCCGCGCCGTTGAGGTCAAGGGCCGTGGCCATCCATCCTGGCATCTGCGCCTCGAGCTCCGGCGGGTAGTAGCGCGTCTCGTCGAGCGAGAGCTCGCTGCCGCCGCGGTAGGCGAGAAAGGGCTCGATGTTGAAGTCGAGGTAGGGCGCGAGGCGCCACACGTACGTCTGGGCAAGGCGGCGGTCGAGGGTCTGGCCGGCCCGGTTGCGGTAGCTGACCTTCCACGACTGCTGGGTGGCCTCGTCCGTGAACCCCGGCAGGATCTGCTCCTCGCTGTTGCCGCTGTAGAGCATCCACGCCACGTGCACCTGCCGGAGCCAGTTGAGCTCCTTCGTCTTCTTGCCGCGGCCGATCGCGCCCGTGAGCGCCCCGAGTCCGAGGCCGAGCAGCAGCGTGATGATCCCGATCACGACGAGCATCTCCACGATGGTGAACCCGGTGCGGCCGACGGTCACCTTCTCGACCTTGCCCTCGCGGATCTTCTCCACGCCGCTGCCGAGCTCGCCGATCGGCGCCGGCGGCACGATCTCGACCTTCTTCTGGCCGATCTTGGCCTCGCCGCGGCGCACGCGCTCCTCGAAACCCTTGCACTCCGCGAGCAGCCGGTCGAGGATCTCCTCCTCCGGCACGTTCGCCACGCGCTCGCCCTGCACGTAGATGATGCCGCGGCGGTCGCCCGCGAAGACCGCGACGTCCGCGCCCTCGGCCTCGCCCGGGCCGTTGACGATGCAGCCCATCACGGCCACCTTCACGGGGAGCTCGAGCTCCGGCATGAGCTTGCGCTCGACCTCCTTCACGAGCGTGAAGAGGTCCACCTGGATGCGGCCGCATGTGGGGCACGCGATGAGCTCGACGCCCTTGCGCTCGCGCTTGCCGAGGCAGTAGAGCATCTCGAGCGCGTCCTTGACCTCGTCGACATGGTCGCTGGCGTAGGAGATGCGCACCGTGTCGCCGATGCCGTTGGCCACCAGCGTCGAGAGCGCCGAGATCGAGCGGATGCGCCCGGTGTCGACGGTGCCCGCATGCGTGACGCCGAGGTGCAGCGGGTAGTCGAAGCGCTTGCTGATCTCGGTGTAGATGTCGATGACCAGCGCCGCATCCATGCTCTTGGCGCTGATGGCCACGTCGTGGAATCCGCGCGCATCGAAGATGTCCAGGTACTCCTCGAGCTTGGCGATCATCAGCGCGAGAAGGTGCCCGGACTTGTGGCCGGCGAAGTAGATGCCGAGCTCCTCCATCCGGCGCTGCTTGTCCTTGCGCTCGATGATGGAGCCCTCGTTGACGCCGATGCGGATCGGGATGCCGCGCTCCTTGCAGGCGTCGATGACCTTGTTGACCTGGTCGCGGTCGCTGATGTTGCCGGGGTTCAGCCGGATCTTGTGGATGCCCGCCTCGACCGCCTCGAGCGCCCGCTGGAAGTGGAAGTGCACGTCGGCCACGACCGGCACCTTGACCTGCGGCAGGATGTGCTTCAGGGCCTCCGTGTCCTTGCGCTCGGGGACGGCCACGCGGACCACATCGGCGCCGGCGTCGGCGTAGCGGTTGATCTCGGCGACGCACGCGTCGATGTCGTGCGTGTATCCGGCGCACATCGTCTGCACGGCGATCTGGGCGTCGCCGCCGATGCGCACGCGGCCGGTGCGGTCATCGCCGAGCACGATCTGACGGGTCTTCCTTCGTGGAACCATTGCGCAAGTGTACGAGGGCAGGCGTTGCGCTAGCCTGCCCCGAGTGCCCGCGACGTGAGGGCGTACCGCCCGCCGCCCGGAGCCCCGCTGAACCATGCACACGCACGTGCCGCCCGTGTCCGGCGTTCCGCTCCTGCGGACCCGGCTTTCCATCATGATGTTCCTCCAGTACGCGGTGTGGGGCGTGTGGCTCCCCGTGCTGGCGATCTACCTTGGAGGGAAGGCTGAGGCTGGCGGCCTCGGCTTCGACGGTGGCCAGATCGGCATGATCCTGGGCCTTGCCGGCGCGTGCGGCGCGCTCGCCGCGCCGCTGGTCGCGGGGCAGGTCGCGGACCGGTTCCTCAACGCCGAGCGCGCGCTCGGCCTGCTGCTCATCGCCGGAGGCGGCGTGAACATGCTGCTCGCGTCGGCAAGGTCGTACGAGTCGTTCCTGTGGCTCTCGATCGCGTACAGCGTCGTGTACATGCCGACGCTGAGCCTCTCCAACTCGATCGCCATGGCGAACCTGCCCGACTCCACCCGGCAGTTCCCGCGCATCAGGGTGTGGGGCACGATCGGCTGGATCGTCGCCAGCGCCGCATTTCCGCTGATCTGGCTGCAGACAGACATCAGGTTCAGCGCGCTCCCGTGGTTCCTCGTCGGCACCGAGAAGGCGAACTCCGTGCCGCTCATCGCCGATGCGCTGCGGGTGTCCGGATGGATCAGCGTCGCCTACGGAGCGTTCGCCTTCACGGCGCTGCCGCGCACGCCGCCCAAGGGCGCGTCGCCGCACCCGCTCGCGTTCGTCGAGGCCTTTGGGCTTCTTCGGCACCGGTCCGTGCTCGTGCTGTGCATCGCGGCCATGGCGATCTCGATGATCCACAACGTCTACTTCCTCCGCACGGCGCCGTGGCTCACCACCGTCGGCTTCACGAGCGCCAATGCGCCGGCCGCGATGACCGTCGGCCAGGTCGTCGAGATCGCCACGCTCGCGGTGCTCGGCTGGTTCATCTCGAAGCTCGGCCACAAGCGGGTGCTGGTGATCGGCGCGCTCGCGTACATCCTCCGGTTCGCTGACTTCGCGACCACCACCGGGTCGGCGCCGTGGCTGGCGTACCTCGGCATCGCGCTGCACGGATTCTGCTATGCATTCTTCTTCGCGGCGGCGTTCCTGCTCGTCGACCGGGTTGCGCCCCGCGATGCGCGCCATTCCGCGCAGACCGCGTTCGGCATCGCGATCCTGGGCGTCGGGCCGATCCTCGCCGGCCTCTACAACGGCTGGCTTGACGTGGTGGGCGGAATCCCCGGCGGTGACCCGGCCCAGTCGAGCGTGCCGGCGCTCGCATCCGCGGCGAATGGCCTCGCGTCGTGGTGGCAGGGCGTCCTCGTCCGGGCAGGCGTGGCCGTCACGCCTGGAGAGTTGAGCTGGCCTGCCGTGTGGTGGACGCAGGCCGCGGTCGCCGCGATCGTGTTCGTCGCGCTTCTGGCGCTGATGCCGGCGCGGACACCCTCAGGCGACGAGTAGCGGCGGCCCTCCCGCACTCGTGCTGCATCGGCGGATGCGCGCCGCGATCGGCGCGCATCACCCGGCCGCGAGGCGCTGCTCGGACTCCCACTCCGGATGTATCGGCAGCTTGGCCTCTTCGCCCGGGATCACGAGGCTCGCGATGGGCGTGCCCTCGCTGACAGGCTCGCCCTTGAGCGTGGTGATCGAGAACTTCTCCTGCTTCGACTCGTGCTCGGCGAGCGCCCTCTCGAGCGCGTGCCGCGTCGCCTCGGGGATCTTCGCCCAGCTCTCGCGACCGCGGCACTTGGGGAACTTGGAGCATCCAAGCCACGGCCCTCTCTTGCCGGATCGGAGATTCATCGGCGCGCTGCACTTGGGGCACGGCAGCTCCGTGACGAGTGGCGGGGGCGACGGGAACTTGATGCCGCCCTTGCGGTCGATGTTCAGGATGAAGTCCGTGTCCCGATTCTCGCTCGTGAGGAAGTCGCCGAAGCGTCCTGTCCTCAGGATCATCGCGGCACCGTCCACGGGGCACCGGAGGTCCACCTTCTCCGGAAGCAGTGGCTTGCCGTGGCGGTTGACCGGAGCGGCGTACGAGCACGCAGGCTGCATCTTCGGCTTCTTGGGCTTGGCGGCCTTCGACTTGGCCTTCGTGCCTGCGCGCGCTGGAGCGGCGGGCACGGCGACCTGCTCACGGAAGCCTGAGCACGAGAGGAAGCGTCCCACCTTGCCCAGCCGGTACTCGCAGCGGCGTCCGCAGAGCGGGCATGCGTAGGGGGATGGCTCGCCGGCGGCCTTCACGTGGCTCGTGTCGGCGGCCTGAAGCCCGGACACGACGCTCCTGAAGGGCTGGAAGAAGCGCTCGAGCATCGTGCGCCAGTCCAGCTTCCCCTCGGCGATCTCGTCGAGCTCGGCCTCGACGCGGCGCGTGTAGCCGATGTCCATGAAGCCGTCCCTGAACGGCACGACGAGGAAGTCGCACACGGCCATGCCGATGTCGGTCGCGTGGAACGCGCGGCTGACCTGCTCGACGTACTTGCGGTCCTCGATGGTGTTGATGATCGACGCGTATGTCGAGGGCCGCCCGATTCCCTGGCGCTCGAGCTCGCGCACGAGGCTCGCCTCGTTGAACCGGGACGGGGGGCTGGTGAACTTCTGCTGCGGGTCAATCCAGAAGGGGGCCATCTCCTGGCCTTCGCGAAGCGGCGGCAGCTCCTGGTCCTCGCCCTCGCCGCGGATGCCGGTCACGGTGTACCCGTCAAAGGTCTGCACGCGTCCGGAGGCCCTGAACACCGCGCCAGTGGGCTTGTCGCTTCGCTCAAGCAGCACCGATGTGGAGTCGTACTGGGCATCGGTCATCTGGCAGGCCACGAACCGCTGCCAGATGAGGTTGTAGAGCTTCCACTGCTCGTCATCGAGCGCGCCGCGCAGGCTCTGCGGGGTCCGCCGCACGTTGGTGGGGCGGATCGCCTCGTGCGCCTCCTGCGCGCTCTTGTTGCTGCTCCCGTAGAAGCGCGGCTTGTCGGGCAGGTACTTCGGCCCGTACTCGGATGCGATGAACTCGCGCACCGATGCAAGCGCCTCGCCGGAGAGGCTCGTCGAGTCGGTGCGCATGTACGTGATGAGGCCGACGATGCCCTCTCCGGGGACCGTGAGTCCCTGGTAGAGCGCCTGCGCGACGCGCATCGTGCGGTCCGTCCCGAAGCCGAGCGCGTAGCTCGCGCTGGACTGAAGGGTGCTGGTGATGAACGGGGCCCGTGGGCGGCTGCTGGTGCCGGTGCGCTCCACGCTGCGCACGCGGTAGCGCACGCCGGCCCCGACGGAGCCGCGCACGGTGCGCTGCCATCGCGCAAAGCCGACCGCATCCGGGTCCACGCGCAGGTCCACGCTCACCGACTCGAGGCCGACAGCCTCCGCAACCGACCGTACCTTCGCGACGAGATCGTCTCCGGCGTCGTAGAAGGACGCGCGCTGCGGCACGGGTCGCTCGCGGGAGGTTGGCTTCCCGCCCTGCGGGTCCGGCTCCGTCACCGTCTCCTTGGGCACGGCGCGCCCAAGCTCGAAGCGGGCGCCCGCAACCTCGACGAGCTCGCACTCGATGCCTCCACGCTCCGCAAGCCAGTGGGACTGCTCCTTGACGCTCGGTCCCTTGTTGCGGTCATCGCGACGGGACATGAACGATCCCCATTCCTTCGCGAGCGATGCCGACCTCGACGGTTCGGCCGTCATGGCGGCCTCGACCTTCCAGTACTCGTCCGGCTGGAACGCGCGGATCTCGCGCTCGCGGTCCACGATCAGCCTCAGCGCGACGCTCTGCACCCGTCCGGCGCTGAGTCCTCCGGCCACCTTCCTCCACAGCACCGGGCTCACCATGTAGCCGACGATGCGGTCGAGGATGCGTCGCGCCTGCTGCGCATCGACGCGGTTCGTGTCGATCGCCCGAGGCTGGCTGAACGCCTTGAGGATGGCGGTGCGGGTGATCTCGTCGAACTCGACGCGCTTGGCCTTGGACGGCTCCACACCGAGCAGTTCCGCAAGGTGCCACGCGATCGCCTCGCCCTCCCGGTCGAGGTCGGTGGCGAACCAGATCTCGCTGGCCCTCTTCGCCAGGCGCTTCAGCTCGCTGACCTGTGACTTGCGGTCGTCGCTGACGACGTACTCGGGCTCGAACCGGCGGTCGAGGTCGACTCCAGGGACGGGCTGCTTGATGCCCTTCGGCGCGCGCTTGGGGAGGTCGCGGATGTGGCCCTTTGATGCCTCCACGCGGTAGCCCGAGCCGAGGTACTTGCCGATGGTCTTCGCCTTCGCGGGGCTCTCGACGATCACCAGCCTGAAGCCGCCGCCGGCGCCATCGGAGGCGTCTGCGGCATGCGAGTCCGTGGAGGCCTCGCCTGACGGGCGGCGTGGGCGCGATGAGTGTGTGGCGCGGGACTTGGCCATGTCGTGGGCGGAAGAAGAGCGGCGAAACGGGGGCTCGTCAAGCCGAACATCGGTCGGCTCGCGCAATTTGTGCAGATTTCCGGTGGCGGGCAGGGGTCCAACGCGCATGGGCGCGTCCGCGCACGCGCGTACGCGTGCATGCATGTGCGTGCGCGCTCACGTGCGCGCGAGCGAGTCGACGATGCGCGCGGCGATGTCGCGGCTCGCGTCCTCCGGTCCCGGCTCGAACCACGCGCTTCCCGGAATGCCGCTGAACCGGCGCAGCCACGTGCGCTGCTGGCGCGCCAGCTTTCGCGTGCGCACCTTGATCGCCTCCGATGCCTCGTGCAGCGAGCACCTGCGGTCGAGGTACCGGGCGAGCTCCCGGTAGCCGACAGCCTCGGCGGCCTGGCGACCGAGGTCGCCGCGCGCCCGCAGCGTCCGCACCTCGTCGACGAAGCCGCTGTCGATCATCGCGGTCACGCGCGCGTTGATCCGTCGGGCGCTGGCCGAGACCGACGGCATCAGCCCGGCCGCGCGCCATCCGGGCTCGAGCGCCGGCATCCGTGACGCCCACTGCACCTGCAGGGCGCTGATCGGCGAGCCAGTGAGCTCGAGAACCTCAAGTGCGCGGATCGTGCGTCGGATGTCGTTGCGGTGAATGCGACGCGCGGCCGACGGATCGCCCTGCTCGAGCAGCTCCCGCAGCTCGCCTGCCGGCAGCGCGCCGAGCCGCGCGCGGATCTGCGGACTCGCGGGCGGACCCTCGAAGATGCCGCACACGAGCGCCTGCACGTAGAGGTTTGTGCCGCCCGTGACGATGGCGACCCGGCCGCAGCTCCGGACTCGATCGATGTGCGCACGCGCGCCGCGCAGCCATTCCTCGACGGTGAATCCGCTGCTGTAGGGATCGGCGACATCGATCATGTGGTGGGTGACGCGTGCGCGCTCCGCCGGCGAGGGCTTTGCCGTCCCGATGTCCATGCCTGCATAGACCTGCATCGAGTCCGCGGACACGATCTCGGCGCCGACCCCGCGCGACTCGAGCATGGCCGCCAGCTCGAGCGACAGCGCGGTCTTTCCGCTCGCGGTGGGGCCAAGCAGCAGGATCGCGTTCGGCGCGTCGGTCACGCCTCCATGTGTACCCTGACCGAGCCATGCCGCACACGATCGACCAGGTGGACCCGCGGGGCAAGCGGGTGTTCATCCGCGCGGACTTCAACGTGCCTCAGGCCGATGACGGCACCATCACCGATGACCGGCGGATCCGGCTGACGGTGCCGACCATCGATTCCGTGCTCTCCCGCGGGGGCAGCGTGGTGCTCGCGAGCCATCTTGGCCGTCCGGAAGGCACCGGCTTCGAGGCCGAGGGATCTCTCGCGCCGGTCGCGGAGCGGCTGCGCGCGCTCTCTCCGCGCCTCAAGGGCCTGCGGATGGGTGGCCCCCTGGCGAGCGACGAGGCAAGCCGGAGCGCCGCCCTGGCGCTCAAGTCGGGCGAGGCGCTGCTGCTCGAGAACCTCAGGTTCGAGAAGGGCGAGAAGAAGGGCGACGCGTCCTTTGCGGCGCGGCTCGCCGACCTCGCGGACATGTACGTCAACGACGCGTTCGGGTGCTCGCACCGCGCGGACGCGTCGATGCTCGCGCTCCCGCGCGCGATGCGGGCCCAGGGCAAGCCCTGCGTGGCGGGCACGCTGCTCGAGCGGGAGATCCGCTTCCTCAGCGGCGTGATCGAACGGCCCGTCCGCCCGTTCGTCGCGATCGTGGGCGGCGCGAAGGTCTCCGACAAGCTCGCGGCGCTGCGCAACCTGTGCCTGCGCGTCGATGCGATCCTTGTCGGCGGCGCGATGGCCTACACCTTCCTGAAGGCGAGCGGGATCGGCGTGGGGCGCAGCCGCGTGCAGGACGACATGCTCGACGAGGCGCGCGCAATCCTGGCGCTTGCCCGCGAGAGGGGCTGCCGGATCGAGCTTCCGACGGACCATGTCTGCGCGGATGCGCTCGCCGCCGGTGTGGCCACAAGCACCTGCACGGGCGCCATTCCCGACGGTCTCATGGGGCTCGACATCGGCCCGGACACGGTGCGGCGCTACTCCACCGAGGTGGCATCCGCCGCCACGATCCTCTGGAACGGTCCCGTGGGCGCGTTCGAGACGGCGCCATTCGACGCGGGCACCGTGGCCCTCGCGAAGGCGGTGGCGTCGGCGACGTCTCGGGGTGCCGTCTCCGTGGCGGGTGGCGGCGACACCGCCGCAGCGGTCGATCGCGCCGGCCTGGCATCGGGCTTCACCCACATCTCCACCGGCGGTGGCGCGAGCCTTGAGATGCTCGAGGGCAAGCGTTTCGAGTGCATCGACGCCCTGGATGCGTGAGCGGGTCCGCGCCGGCGGGTGCGTATCATCGCGGACTGGCCCGCCGGGATGGCGGGTCGCACGCCCCGAGGATCCTGCCCATGCGAACCGTTGCCATGTCGTTGACGCTCTCCTGCGCCGCTGGACTCGCCGCCATCGCCGCAGCCGGATCCGCGGCCTTCCTGTCGCCGGCCGCCACCGCCACGCAGTCCGACGACAAGCTCAAGGTCGGCTCGGATGCGCCGAGCATCGACGGACTCGAACTGGTGCAGGGATCGCTCGCCGACAAGCCGCAGGTCCGGGTGGTGGAGTTCTGGGCCACGTGGTGCGGACCCTGCAAGGCGTCGATCCCGCACATCAATGACATGCACCGTTCGCTTCGTCGCCGAGGTCTCGAGATCATCGGCGTCAGCGACGAGAAGCCCGAGGTGGTCGCGAACTTCC
The DNA here is from genome assembly GCA_044234825.1 of Phycisphaerales bacterium. Lineage (GTDB taxonomy): Bacteria > Planctomycetota > Phycisphaerae > Phycisphaerales > SM1A02 > ZLKRG44. Next base: position 9,044 of record JBIIIL010000018.1, on the reverse strand, counting down.
TCCGGATGCAGGGCGAGCGGATGAGCTACATCGTGGCGATCGACCCCGAGAAGAAGCTCAAGGAGCGCTTCATGGGCGCGGCCGGCAAGTCCGGGATCCCGTGCGCATTCGTGATCGGCCCAAGCGGCAAGATCGCCTTCATCGGCCATCCGATGGACGAGGAGTTCGACAAGGCGGTGCGGCTGTCGCTCGACGGGCGCTACGACCCCTCCATCGCGCGCAAGGCGGAGCCGATCCTGGCCGCCGCGCGCCGTGCAGTCGGGGTGCGCAACTTCGCCGAGGCGTACCGCCGCTACGACGAGGCCATCGCGCTCTCGCCGGTGGTGATGTACAGCGCGGCCGCGGAGCGCTACCGAACGATCCTCGTCGAGGAGAAGAACGAGGATGGCGCGCGCGCCTACGCGCGGAGGATGCTCGGCATGTACGAGAGCGACGCGCCTGCCCTTCGCGACCTCGCGCTCATGCTGGCCTCGGACGCATCGCTCCCCTCGAATGACACCGAGACCGCGCAGGCGGCCTCCGAGCGGCTTACGGCGATCGCGCAGGCGGGCGATCCTGATGCGTTCAAGGTGGCCGCGGCGGTGGCCTACGCCAAGGGCGATTTCCAGGTCGCGGCAGACATGCAGCGCAAGGCGTGGCGCATCGCGCCGCCGGAGGCCAAGGCGGACTACAAGAGCGCGCTCGACGCGTACGAGTCCGCGGTGAAGCAGAACAAGCGGGTGGCGGTGCCGACCGTGCCCGCATCCCCCTCGGGCGGCTCGAAGTCCAAGGCCACCGAGACCTCGCCCGCGGCAGGGCAGCCTTCCTGAGGCGTCCTCTCCGATGCCAGTCGCCATGACCCGGCGCGCCGGGCTCTTCCGTCGTGCACCATCTGCAGCCCCTCTTGTCGGGGCCTCGATCCTGTCCGCGGACTTTGGCCGCCTTGCGGATGACACGAGGGATGCGCTCCGCCGTGGTGCGGACTTCGTTCATGTGGATGTGATGGACGGGCACTTCGTGCCCAACCTCTCCATGGGCCCTGCGGTGTGCGCTGCGGTGCGCCGAGCTGCGCCCAAGGCATGGGTGGACGTGCACCTCATGGTCACGGACCCCGCGGACTTCGTCGAGGCGTTCGCGGACGCCGGCGCGAACCACATCACCTTCCACATCGAGGCCGTGCCGAGCCCTCGCCGGCTCGTGCGCCGCATCAGGGCGCTGGGCTGCTCGGCCGGCATCGCGATGAACCCTGACACGCCCGCATCGGCGCTGCGGAGCGTGATCGCCGATGTCGACCTCGTGCTCGTGATGAGCGTGCATCCCGGATTCAGCGGCCAGTCGTTCATCCCGGATGTGCTGTCGAAGGCGCGCGACATCGCGGATTCGCTCGCGCCCGCGCAGCGCCTCGAGATTGACGGTGGCGTGAACCCGGGCAATGCCGCGGACTGCGTCGTCGCGGGCGTGGACACGATTGTGGCTGCGTCGGCGATCTTCGGGGCGCGGGACAGGACGGCCGCGATCCGCGGCCTCAAGCAGGCCGGTCCCACACGCACAAGCGCGCGCTGGGCCGGACGGTCCCGGTAGCATCTCGGCATGGCTGAACGCGCTGCCGAACGCACCTGGGACCAGGTCGAGACGCTCGCGCCCAAGAAGGCGGTGCCGGAGGGGCTGTGGACGCAGTGCCCCGAGTGCGGGGAGTCCCTGTTCCGCAAGGCGCTCGAGCAGAACCTGCACGTGTGCATGAAGTGCGACCACCACATGCGCATCTCGGCTCGCCAGCGCGTGGAGCAGCTGCTTGACCCGGGCACGTTCGAGCCCATGAACCAGTCGATGTCCCCGATGGACCCGCTGTCCTTCGTGGACATGAAGCCGTACCGGGAGCGCATCGTGCAGGCGCAGCGCCAGACCGGCGAGAATGACGGCGTCCAGACGGGCACCGGGTTCATCAAGGGCCGCAAGGTGGTGCTTGCCGCGCTCGACTTCACGTTCCTCGCGGGGTCGATGGGCAGTGTGGTGGGGGAGAAGGTCACGCGCGCGATCGAGCACGCGACCGACCACGCGGTGCCGCTGATCGTGGTGTCCTGCTCGGGCGGCGCGCGCATGCAGGAGTCCGGCTTCTCGCTCATGCAGATGGCCAAGACAAGCGCGGCGCTCGCGCGCCTCGACGATGCGGGGGGGCTGTTCATCTCCGTCCTGACGGATCCGACCACGGGCGGCGTGACGGCGAGCTTCGCGATGCTTGGGGACGTCATCATCGCGGAGCCGCGCGCGCTGATCGGCTTTGCCGGACCGCGGGTGATCCGCCAGACGATTCGGCAGGAGCTGCCGGAGGGCTTCCAGACGAGCGAGTTCCTCCTTGCTGCAGGCTTTGTCGACCGCATCGTGCACCGGGCGAGCCTGCGCAGCGAGATCTCGCGGTTCATCGACTTCTCAGGCACGTGAGCACGCGCACGCGCGCCACTGTGGAGGCCTGGACGCTGGCGGCAGCGCACGTGGCCCTGTGGGTGGCGTCGTTCCCGCCCTACGGATGGTGGGGCCTCGCGCTGGTGTCGTGGGCGCCGCTGGGCATCCTGGCGCAGCGGGACTCGCGGCGCTGGGCGCCGTGCATCGCGGTGGCGTGCACCTCATTCGCAGGATGGATGTGGATGCAGCGCTTCCTCGCGGACATCAGCGTCGCGGGCTATCCCGCCTTGGGCGCCTACATGTCGCTCTGGTCGGTGCTCGCGTTCGCGCTGGTCCGCAGGCTCGCGCAGCGCGCGCCGTGCGCGCGCCTGCCGCTCGCGGTCACCGCACCGTGCGCCGCGGTGGCGGTCGAGTGGCTTCGGGGTGTGGTCGTGTTCGACGGGTACCCCTGGTACCACGCAGGCCATCCGCTTGTCGATGCGAGCCTCGTGGCGCAGGTTGCCGACCTCAGCGGCGCGAGCCTCGCATCGCTGATTGCGGTCTCGTGCGGCGCTGCGGTGGCTGACCTGTGCGCAGCGGCACCGCGCGGTCGGCGCGCCGCGGTGGCAGGCGCATGCGTCGCGCTGGGGATGCTCCTTGCGGCGACGGGCTACGGCCTCTGGCGGAGCGCTCAGGCCGCCGGCTGCACGAGTCCGGGACCGGTGGTGCTTGCGGTGCAGACGAACGTGCCGATCGACAACAAGATCGGGTGGACCCGCGAGCGCCAGGAGAGCGACCTCGCGCGCTTCGTCACGTTGACCCTCGATGCCGCCGATGCCGCGCGCGCGCGCGGCGAGCGCATCGACATCGTGGCCTGGCCTGAGACGATGCTGCCTGGGCTCGGTCTCGAGCCTGACGCCGTGACGCTGCTCGTGGAGGGCAAGTGGTGGCCGGGGGACCGCTTTGCGCGGGTGCCCACGCTGCTCGCAGAGCGTCTGGGCGTGCCGATGCTCGTGGGCAGTCCTGCGTACATCGGGCTGCGCGCGGAGGCCGGTCGCTGGGCGTGGGACCGCCACCACAACAGCGCGTACCTCGTGCCGCCGGGGGGCGCGCCGATGACGCGCGTCGACAAGCTCTTCCTGACGCCGTTCGGCGAGACCATGCCCTACATCTCGTCGTGGGAGTGGCTCGAGCAGTCGCTGCTTGACTTCGGTGCGCGCGGCATGACGTTCGACCTCGATGCGGGAGATGCGCCTGTGCGGATCCCGATTCGAGTCGCCGGCGGTGGCGTGGCGCGCATCGCGGTGCCGATCTGCTTCGAGATCACGGTGCCGAGGGTCGTGCGGCGGCTGGTGTGGTCGGGCGGCACGCGCGAGGCGGACGCGCTCGTGAACATCACCAACGACGGGTGGTTCGGCAGCTACGACGCCGGGCGCGCGCACCATGGCCTGATCGCTCGATGGCGTGCGATCGAGAATCGCCTGCCCATGGTCCGTGTCGCCAACACCGGCATCAGCGAGGCCGCAGACTCGCTCGGGCGCCCGATCCCGGACGCGCGCTGCGAGCCCCGTGCGGATGGCGGGTTTGCCGTCGAGCTCCCCCTTGATTCGCGCATCCCTCCCTACGCGCATGTGGGGGACATAGCATCGGCCTCGATGTCCATCGCGACCGCAGTCATGGTGTTCGCCACGCGGACGCGGCGCTCCCGTCCGGGCTCGCGCGGCGGCCATGCTGCCGCGCGTGCTGCGTCCATGCTGTCGGTGGCGGCGGCGAGCGCGCTGGTCATCGCCGGGATCGGCTGCTCCGGCTCGCCCAAGGCCGAGGCGCCCGGCCAGACGCAGATGTGGGGATCGCGGCAGCTGAGCACCACCGACAAGGGATCGGCGGGCATGGCGACGCCGTCGGGAACGCGCATTGTGGCGCCGGCGGGGATGGAGGGCCGTGAGCTGGCCCTTTCGATACTGCTGCAGGCTGCGCGCTCGCCCGACCCGTCGCAGCGCGCCAACTCGCTCGAGGCGCTCTCCGGCGAGCGTGCCGCACTTCAGGATGTGCTGCGCGAGTCCCTCGGCGACCCCAACCGCGGCGTCCGATTCGCGGCGTGCATGTGCGCAGGCCGCGCCAAGGTCGAGTCGATGGGCAACCTCATCGAGCCGCTCGTGCTTGACGAGAGCGGATCGGTGCGTGCGGCTGCGCTGTTCGCGCTCACGAAGATGGGCCGCCGCGTGGACCTGACGCCCCTCGCGGCGCTTGCCCTGAGCGATGACCCCGAGGTGCGCGGCAACGCGATCCTCGTGCTCGGCGAGCTCGGTGACCGAACTGCAGTGCCGCTGGTCGAGGCCGCGGCAGGCCGCCCGCTGCGGACCGGCGACGTGACGCGCGCGCGCATCATCGACCTGCAGTGCGCGGAGGCGCTGGCCAAGCTCGGCCAGCGTCAGGCGCTTGACCCGATCCGCGCAGCGCTGTTCGCGCCAAGCGAGCAGGCGGAGCTGATCGCGCTGGCATGCCAGATCGTGGGCGAGATCCGCGACGAGGGCGCACGTGGCGCCCTCATGAGATTGTGGAATGCCGACGGCGGCTCGCTCCGGCCGCCCGAGATCCGCCTCGCCGCCGCAACGGCCCTCGCTCGGCTGGGCGAGCCCGACATGAGACCCGTGCTGGTCATGACCCGTTTGGTCACGAGCGCCCCCGATCCGTTCATACGCGCGCAGGCGGCGACCGCCCTGGGCTGGATTCCCACGCCTGAGGCGCAATCGCTTCTTGCGCCGCTGCTTCGGGACCGGAACCCCTATGTCCAGATCTCGGCCGCGGGCGCGTGGCTCCGGGGCGATGCGCTGCGAGGCCGCACGGCGGAGCCACGGCGCTCGATTCCGGGCCTCGACACTGCGCCGGCGGGGTCCCAGGGCTCACGGCCCCTCAGCGGCGGCTGATTGACACCGGCAGCGCCCGGTCGGTACAAAACACCATTCGGGCCTAGCGGTCCGATCTCGGGTCCGACCCCACACTGGACCTCGGTTGTCCTGTCAGGAAAGCGACACTGTGCACATCATTACCAAGATCTTCGTAGTTCTGGTCTCGCTTCTCGCAGTGGCCATCGTGCCCCTTGCCGTCGTGCAGAGCCAGAACCAGGCCGTCCTGAAGCAGCAGGTCCAGGACCGCGATGCCTCGCTGTCGGGCCTGCGGCGCGATCTCGACGCGGAGCGCGCGCTCCGGTCAAAGACCGAGAACGAGCTCCAGATGCAGGTGCGGGACCTCGATGGCGAGAAGTCGCGGCTGGTCGCCGACGTCGCCCAGCGTGACGCGCGGGTCAAGGGACTTGAGTCGGAGGTCGCGCAGATGCGCATCGCGCAGGCGACTGTGCAGCAGCAGGTTGCCGTGCTCGCCGAGACAGATCGCACGAAGACCGAGCTCACCAAGGCCCTCAATGACGAGCTCGAGAAGCTCCGTGGGCGTTTGGCCGATGCCGAGAAGATCCGAATCGATCTCGAGCAGCGCGTCACGAAGGCCGATGCCGATCTGGAGGTCGCCCAGAGTGCCGTGCGGGACCTGAAGGAGCAGATGGCGGCGCTTGAGGAGCTCAAGGCCACCGCAGACCAGCGCGTGCAGCAGTACGAGGGCCGCTTCGGACGCCTGACCGACGCATCGGCCGTTGCGGCACCCGGATCTCCGGCCTCCGCAGGCGCCGTGCAGGGCAGTTCAGCGCCGTCCACGTTCGTCGACAAGGACGTGGTCGCGCGCGTCGTGAACGTCCGCCGCAGCCCGGAGGCCGTGTACGCCGAGATTGACGCCGGCAGCCGCGACGGCGTCCGTGAGGGTTGGGTCATGACGATCAGCGATGGGGACCGATTCATTGGCCGCCTCCGCGTCACCACCGTCGATCCGAACCGGGCCGTCGGCACAGTCGAGCTCGAGGATCCCGCCGACCGGGGTCCGGTGAAGGCGGGCCAGCGGGCTGTGGCGCGCAAGGGCGCCTGACCTTCGGACAGCACCCTCACCGACTCAGGTCACACCATGAAGCTCTTTGGACTCAACATCGGCAAGAAGGGTGACGGCGCGACGGCAGAGGCTCCGCCCAAGGTCAAGGCCGAGAAGCCCAAGAAGGAGAAGGCCCCCAAGAAGGAAAAGGCCCCCAAGCCGGCCAAGGCAGCCAAGGCGAAGACGGCTGGCTCGGGCGGCGAGCTCAACGTCTACACAGGGGTGCTTCTGGCGGCCATGCTTGTGCTTGGCGCAGGCGCCGCGATGATCGCGAAGACCAACATGGACGCTGTGGCGGGCACCGCTGACGAGGGCAATCCCCTCGCCGTGATGAGCGGGCGCTGATCGTTTCGCCCTTGGGGCGGTGACGCCGGCGCGTGGCGCGGGGACGACCGAGACCGAGTTTCGGTTTGTGCGATATCCTGCTCGCGAACGAGGCCCGTGCCGTAGTGCGGGCGAAAGATGCGGCGCTATCCGCTTGGCCAAGGAGACGGCCCCATGGTGACACAAAGACTGCTCAGTTGGTTCAGCGTCGATGTCGGCATCGACCTTGGAACCTGCAACACGCTCGTGTGCGTCCGCGGTGAGGGCATCGTGCTCAACGAGCCCTCCGTGGTGGCGGTGCGCAAGGGCACGAACAAGGTGCTGAACAATGGTGCCGCGGTGGGTCATGCGGCGACGGAGATGCTCGGCAAGACGCCAGGCTCGATCCAGGCGATCCGTCCGCTCAAGGACGGCGTGATCACCGACTTCGAGATCGCCGAGCAGATGCTCAAGTACTTCATCCAGAAGGTGATGGGCCGGGCGCGCCTCTTCGGGCCGCGCGTGGTGATCGCCGTGCCCGGCGGATCGACCGCCGTCGAGAAGCGCGCGGTGCTCGACAGCGCGGAGCGCGCGGGTGCCCGCAAGGTCTTCCTCCTCGAGGAGCCGATGGCCGCTGCGATCGGCGCGGGCCTTCCCGTGGACGAGCCGACGGCAAGCATGATCGTCGACATCGGCGGCGGCACCACCGACATCGCCATCATCAGCCTCGGCGACATCGCGAAGGCGAGCACGCTGCGCGTGGCGGGCGATGCCTTCGACCGCGCGATCATCGAGTACGTCGAGCAGCAGCGCGGCCTGACGATCGGCGAGCAGACCGCAGAGAGCATCAAGACGCGCATCGGCAGCGCGTGGCCGCTCGACGAGGAGCTGGCGATGAACGTCCGTGGCCGTGACGTCGAGACGGGGCTGCCCAAGCGCATCGAGGTCAACTCGATCGAGATCCGCAAGGCGCTCGAGCAGCCGCTTGACCGCATCGCGAAGGAGGTCATCAAGACGCTGCGCGAGGCGGACCCGGAGCTCGCGGGCGACCTGGTGAACCCCGACCTCTCCAACAACGGCATCACGCTCGCGGGCGGCGGGGCGCTGCTGCGCGGGATCGACACGTTCCTCGCGGACCGCACGACGCTGACCGTCAAGGTCGCGCCGGACCCGCTTGAGTGCGTCGCGAAGGGCACCGAGGTCTATCTCGAGAACCTCGAGCAGTACAAGGCGACCCTCGAGTCGGCCGACGGGGAGTTCTAGCCGACGCGAGAGCGCGACGTGCGGATGCCGCGTCCAATCACGTGCGTCACGGGCGGGATCGTGTGCGCGGCTCTGCTCCCGACAGCGTGGATCGCGCCCGTCACGGCAGCCCTCGCGCAGGTTGCATGGATCCCGATGGCGCCGATCGCGTGGGGCGGCGGCGCGGCGCGTCACTGGCTCCGTCCTGCGGCCATTGAGCCTGCCGGCGAGGCGGCCGCGCTCCGCCAGGAGCGTGACCTCTTTCGCGGGCTCTACCACGAGGAGCGCCAGCGGGCGGAGGAGCTGCAGGCACGCCTTGACGCGATGGACATCACGGCGCGGCTCGATCGCGCGGCGGGCGCATCCGTCAGCTACGCCTCGGCACGCGTCACGGCGGTGCTCCCGCGCGGCGGACTGCGGCTCTCCGTCGGCGCCCGTGAGGGCGTTCGGCAGGGGGACTGCGCGGTCGTCAACGGTGACGCGCTGGTGGGCCTCATCGCGGCCGATGTCCTCGCGCGGCAGAGCGTGCTTGTGCCCCTGACGGACCGGTCCCTTGGGCGCATGGACGCCGTGGTGGTGCCAGCCGCAGATGACGCGCGGGGCGTGGTGTCCGGCGGAACGCCAGTGCAGCTCGTTGCCCGGGGCACCATGCTGGTGGGAGACATCGACCTGGAGGCGGGCGTGAGGCCGGGCGATGTGGTCCGCCTGGCTGACGCAGGCTGGCCGCGCGGGGCGCGTGGCATGCGCCTCGGCAGCGTGGTGGACGTGCGGCGCAAGGACGAGCAGCCGCTGCGGGGCATGGTCGAGGTGAAGCCAGCGGTGGATCCGGAGCGGGTGGCGGAGGTCGTGGTGAAGGCGAGCGGAACTCCCGCGCCATGAGATGGTCGCTGGCCATCCCGCTGGTCGTCATCGCGTGCGCGCTCGACGTCTCGCTGGCGCCCATGTTCTCGGTGTGGGGAGCGGCTCCGTCGTTCGCGCTGCCGCTCGTGGCGTTTGTGGCGCTGCTCGCCGAGCGGCGTGCTGCCCTGTGGGCGGCGCTCCTTGCGGGCACGCTGGCGGACCTGACGGACCCGGCAATCTCAGGGCCCGTCGCGCCGCTGTACCTGCTTGGACCCCACGCGCTCGGGCTTGCGCTCGGCACGGTGGCGGTGATCCAGATCCGCGGTGCC
>JBIIIL010000017.1:0-19798 GCA_044234825.1 Phycisphaerales bacterium | reverse complement strand
GGCCCTGCGAGAGGTGTCCCCGCTCGATGCTGCTCGCATCGCCTGCAGGGGTGCCGGAGTGGTGAATCACGATGGCGCGCCAGCGATTGCGATCCGCCTGGACCTCGCGCGGCTCGATGCTCGAGGGCCGGTCAGCGCCCTGAAGATTGACGAGGGCCGGGCTCACCGCCGCGTAGGGCGCGGGGGCTCCATCGTCGCCGAGGAGCAGGAGGCCGGTGACCGCCGTCATTGCAGCGGCGAAGGACGCCCACACTGCCGTGGTGCGGCGCGGCCGCGTCAGGGCGATTCCGAGCGCACGCGGGCGGCGGCCATTCGCAGGGGCGCTGGCGCGATCACGATGTCCTGATTGATCTGAGTGGTTCGACACGTCGATTCCGTTCTCCGTCGTCACCTTTGCTATCGGAAGCATGTGCCGCCGAACTTGCGGAATCGTCGCGATTCAGTTTTGCGGCGCGAGTCGCGCGCGCAGCGCGGGTCGCTTCTGGCCGAACTCATCTTCCTCCTCGAGCGGCGTCGACTGCTGACGCAACTTGTCGTACGTCTCGAACTGCGTACGAGCCGAATTCTCGGGGAAAAGCGGCTTGTTGCACGCCGTCCCAAGGCATGCGGCACTCAGCGCAACCGACGAGCACACGATCGCTCGCGCGCGTCGACCAACCCGACCACTACCTGTTGTGGGTGCGCTTGTGCGCATCACTGGCGACCTCCTCCTGGTGGACCGATGCCCGCAAGCGAGCGCCGCGCCGTGAAGACCCTACCTGACAGCGCGTCGGCGAACTCGACCTTGACCTCGACGGCGCTGCCGCATGTCCACGCGGACTTCGACCCGCCGGCGGAGTCCATCTCTGGGCTTGCCGCGTCGAGGCCGATGGGCCACTCGATCGTGTAGTGGGTGCCGCCAAACCCGCTTCGGTAGGCGTCACGCAGGGGCATCGGCCCAACTTCATGACAGGAAAGGACTTGCGCCTCGCAGCCGGGGGGTGACCAGTACAGCGTGACACGTGCGGTGCCCACCACCTGCATGAATCTTCCGAGGCCGTCCACTGGCACCACGTAGATGCGGGCCACGCATCCCTCTCCCCGAATCGGCCGGTCGGTGTGGCTGCTGCCCGAGATGGCGATGCCCGCAAGGTGGGGCGTGGCCTGCAGTGCCTCAGAAGAGAGCTTCGTCGCGTCCGATGCCCCCTGTGGCCCCGCTGCATCGCCCGATTCGGTGACGGCCACGCGCCGGGCCTCCGACTCCAGGAGTGCGGTGCGCGCCTCGGACAGCTGGCGCTCGAGGGACTCGACCTTGGCGGCAAGCTCCGTGTTCTGGCGCCTGAGCTGGTCCGCGGGCGTGGGCGCGAGCACCTTCGCCTGGCATCCCCCAAGCGCCACAGCGGACGCGATGGCCGCGAGCGGCCACCGGAACTTGGCGATGCGGCTCACGAGGAACCCTCCCCGGCCGAGCTCATCGTCACCTCGAAGGCAAGCTGCTCGAGGGCCACGGTGAAGTCGACGCTGGTCACCGGCACATCGCCTGCATCGATCCTTGTGGCCGCAAAGTTGAGGATTCCCGAAACTCCGGCATCGACCAGGAGCCGCCCGACCTCCTGCGCCGCCTCGCGCGGTACCGCGATGATGCCGATGCGCGCATTGTGCTCCTCGACCACCTTGCGAAGTTCCGACAGCGGCCGCACCGCCGTGCCCGCCACGCGCTTGCCCACGAGCGACTTCGACTTGTCGAACAGGCCCACGATGCGGAATCCCTCGCCCTCGAAGCGACCGTACCCCAGAAGCGCTCGCCCAATGTTTCCCGCTCCGACGAGCACGGCGCTCCATGTCTGGTTAAGACCCATGACGGCCCGAAGGCGGTCCCGCAGGGCAACCGCGTCGTAGCCCACACCGGATCCCCCAAATCGTCCGCACCAGTGCAGGTCCTTGCGCACCTGCGTGTCGGCCAGGCCGAGCGACTCCCCGAGCTGCCGGGAACTGACCCTCGACGCGCCCTCCGCAAGCCGAAGCTGAACCTCGCGCAGGTAGAGGCTCAGCCTGCGCGCGGTAGGTCGCGGGATCTTGGGGATCTTCTCGCGCAAGGCACCGGATTCTATCTGCATGGGCGTGCTAGCCTCGAGGCGTGCACCTCGCCGATGTCCTGGCGCGCGACTCGTTCACGGCCAGTTTCGAGCTCTTTCCGCCGAAGTCCGATGATGGCTGGGATGCCCTCTTCGCCGCGATCGCCGACCTCGAGCCGCTGAAGCCGAGCTTCGTGTCGGTGACCTACGGCGCTGGGGGCTCCACACGGCGGCTGACCCATGACCTGGTGGTCCGCATCCGGCGCGAGACATCCCTCGATCCCGTCCCGCACCTCGCGTGCATCGGCCACGCTCGCGCCGAGATCGACTCCATCCTGGACCGCTACGCGGACGAGGGCGTGTCGAACATCCTGGCGCTGCGCGGGGACCGTCCGGCAGGATCGGGAGACTCGAGCGGCGGCGACTACCGGTACGCCGCCGAGCTGGTGTCGCAGATTCGCGCATTCAACGCCACCGGCCGCCACCGGGATCGGCGCGGCTTCGGCATCGGGGTGGCCGGATACCCCGAGGGCCACCCCGAGACGCCGAACACGCTCGTGCAGATGGACCATCTCAAGGCCAAGGTGGATGCCGGCGCGGACATGATCGTGTCGCAGCTCTTCTTCGACAATGCGGCGTTCATGGACTGGCGCGAGCGATGCGCGCTCGCGGGGATCTCGGTGCCGGTCATTCCCGGCATCATGCCGATCACCAGCATGGCAGGAGTTCGGCGCATGGCTCAGCTTGCGGCGGGCACCCGATTCCCCGCGCCGCTGCTCCGTGCGCTGCGGCGCGCGCAAGATGACGCGGAGGCTGTCGCGAAGGTGGGCATCCACTGGGCCACGGAGCAGTGCCGTGACCTGATCGACAAGGGCGTGCGGGGCATCCACTTCTACACGCTCAACCGCAGCGACGCGACTCGGCGCATCTACGAGAACCTCGGGGTCAAGAGCACCGACGCCCTGCGCACCTGAGCATGCGGCACGCGACATCAGGTGCGCAGCCAAGCGCACGGCGCACGCGCTGATCCGGGGCCTGTTCCAGCGGGCCGGTCAGCGCGCGGGCGCGAGCCACACCGCCCGCAGGGCCTGCGCGAACGGATCCTTGCTGTCCGCGGCGTCCATGAGCGCCAGCCCTGACTCGACGAGCGCACGGTCGCCGAGCTGGTGACCGCTCCACGCCGCGACAAGCCCGAAGTCCGATGCATTGGCCGACTCACGCCCGAAGCGAAGGCACTGCTGCGCCACGTCCCGCATCCGCTCGGGATCGCACTGCAGGTGCGGTGCGAGCCGCACGTCGATCATCTCCGGGAAGTCCGTGAGCAGCCTCCTCACCGTGATCGCAGCCGCGAGCTGCACGCCGCAACCGACCTGCGCGCTCGCCAGGCCCAGCAGCGGCAGCGGGCTTGATGGCGCGATGATCGATGCGGTGCGGAATGCATCCTCGGCCCGGAAGTAGCGGCGCGTCCCCATGAAGTCGCTCCCGAGGCGCAGCAGCCGGTCCATCGCGTCCTTGGATCCGGAGTCGAGCCGCTCCACCTTCGTGCCGTGGCGCAGGATGAGCAGCGTCTCGTCGAGGGTCAGCGGCTTGATGGCACGAGCCTCATCCGCCTGATCGGCAGGCTTGGCCCCCTCCGCGGGTGCCTGGCCGGGTGTGCCCGGAGCGGTGGTGCCAAGCGAGCCTTCCGCAGTGTCGGTGCGAGTGATGCCCGGCAACGACATGAAGCGATCCCGAAGCGCATGCACGGCGAGGGCAATCGACTGCCGTTCGGGCGTCAGCGCCGATGATCGCTGGCCACCCTCGGCAGCCTCGCCTGACGGTGCCGGCGCTGCGCCCGGTGCCGCCGTGCCGGTGGCCGCTGGGGCAGCCTCCGTCACGCCACCGGCAGTTGGCCTGACAAGGTCGTAGCGCTGCCGCACCGAAGTCAGCACATCGTCGTAGGGGCTCGGCCGCCGAAGCAGGTCGGTGGCGCTCGGCGGATCGACTCGGATGTCCTGCCCCATCGGCCTGCCGCCTGAGGATCCGACTCCGCCCATCCGGGCCATGCCGGCCGACGCGGCGCGTGCGTCCTCGAGCAGCTGCGCATCCTGGCGCTGCTGGTCGATCTCGGCGGCAAGACCTGCGAATCCGGTGGCCGCACGCGCGTAGTCGGCACGCGTCAGGCGCCCGGACCGCACATCGTCGCGCATCAGTGCACTGCCGTAGACGCCGCCCTGGAACGCATCCACGGGGTCGCCCTCCGGCACCATGATCACGCCATTGAACGGTCCGACCATGACTTGCGCTGAGCCGAGCGACGGCACCCGAATCGACCTCACGCTGCTCGGCGCAGCCGCCGCCGCAAGGCTTGCCGCGTTGGTGGACAGCACGGTCATGAGGTCAAGCCGTGCACGCGCGGCGCCAAGCGCTGACGTCTCGAGGCCGCGCCCCGGCAAGTTCACGCCGGTCAGCCCCATCGCGCTCATGCGGGTGTAGGCGTAGTCGCTCATGTACTGCTGCGAACCGATGCCCGTCGCGAGCGCGAAGCGGTCGTTGGCGATCGACGTGTTCAGCGCGAGCGGGTTGCTGTACGCGGAATCGCGCCTGAACTGGATCGTCGCCGCCTGGCTCGTCGGGGCCGCGAAGTCATCCTCGGCGCGGTACCCGACGCTGCCGCGGAATCCGCGCCCGCCCGCGACATCGCCGGTGACGACGAGGTTGCGTGCGCGGTAGTCCTGCTGCGGCGTCGCCTGGTTCGCACGGCCGCCTCCCACCTGCAGGTTTCGGTCGAGCGCACGCGACTGGTCCGGGCCGAGGTGCAGTGGCGCATCGAGGGCGTTCTGCGCGTGGGCTGCCCCGGCCGCGATGCCGCAGCCGATCGCGGCCGCCATGGCGACCGAGCCGCCGCGCCATACGGCGCGCCGCAGGCAAGGCCCTCCCGAGCCGAGGCCATCGTGCGCAGGCATGTCCTTGGTGCGTCGCATGGACACCTGCCTGAAGTGTACAACCCACGTGTGCGCGAACCGAGCAGAACCACGCGGCTGAGCTGGCCTGCGCTGTGCCTTGCGCTCGTGGCGGTCGCGGCAAGCGTGGCGCTCGGCCTCTACGGTCCGCGCGTCGGCGACCGGACCGCGAACGCGCTGATGCCCCTGCGCGAGGTGGCCGATGCGGTCGATGCAATCGCGCAGCGCATGAGCCTCGAGTCGGCGGGCAGGCCCTCGGGTGCCGAGCTTCCGACTGCGCAGGACGCTGCGCGCGTGTGCAAGGATGCGCTCAGCACCCCGTGGCAGCCGCCTGACCTGCGCGACGAGGGCTTCAGGATCGTGATGGCCGGACCGGTGCCGGTCCCGGGATCGTCGGCGGGGGTCGCGCTGCTCTACGAGTCCGAGGCGCGCGCGCCTTCGGATCCGGCGACGGCACCGGCCGACGCACCCGCCGATGACGAGGCCCGCGCAAATCCGCCGCGCATGGCAATCGCGCCGGGTCCCTCGCCGCAGCCTGCGCCACGGCGGGACGTCGTGCTCGTCGCCGCACGCGATCAGGGCACCTTCGCGATCTACGACGAGTTCGGCCGCGCGCAGCCGCTGGGCATCGGCCGCAGCGTGCTGGAGGAGTCCGAGTACGGCAACTGGGCGGTGATGGTGTGGTCCGACGGCGAGCTGCTGTTCACGGCGTGGGCGCCGGACGTCGCGCTGCTGCAGCGCCTGCGCATTGGCCTTGGCGCGCCGTAGCATCGCTCGTCCCATGGCCGAGCGCGCGCGGGACTCCGCATACATCACGACGCCGATCTACTACGTCAACGACCGCCCGCACATCGGCCACGCGTACACCACGACGCTGTGCGACGTCTGGGCGCGCGCGATGCGCATGCGCGGCCATGACGTCTTCTTCCTGACTGGCACCGACGAGCACGGCGTGAAGGTCGAGCGCAGCGCGGCAGCCAGGGGCATCGCGCCGCAGGCGCTCGCCGACGAGAACGCGGCGGAGTTCCAGCGCGTGCTGTCCGTGTTCGGCCTGACCAACGACGACTTCATCCGCACCACGCAGCCCCGGCACGTGCGGCAGGTCCAGGCCCTGATCGCCCGCCTGCTCGCCTCGGGCAGCGTGTACCGCGGCACGTTCGAGGGCTGGTACGACGAGAGCCAGGAGGAGTACCTGACCGAGGCCGCCGCCAAGGCGCAGGGCTACAGGAGCGCCATCAGCGGAAAGCCGCTCGTCCGCGCGAGCGAGGAGAACTACTACTTCCGCCTCAGCGCGTTCCAGGAGCGGCTCGAGGGGCTCTTCCGGGACAACCCATCCTTCGTGCAGCCTCAGGGCCGCTTCAACGAGGTGCTTGGCCGCCTGCGCGAGGGGCTGCAGGACGTGCCGATCACTCGCACGAAGTTCTCGTGGGGCATCGCCTTCCCTGGCGATCCTGCCCACGTCATCTACGTGTGGATCGATGCGCTCCTCAACTACGTCACGGCGCTGGGCCTCGGCGCGCTCGAGTCCGGATGCGACGCGTCGCGCATCGCCGCGGGCGCGCACCCCGACGACGTGGCGCTGGCGCGCGAGCGCGCGCACCTGTGGCCTGCGAGCTACCACGTGATCGGCAAGGAGATCCTGTGGTTCCATGCCGTGATCTGGCCTGCGGTGCTGATGGCGCTCGAGCTGCCGCTGCCGCGCCGCATCCATGCGCACAGCTTCTGGATCGCCGATGGGCAGAAGATGTCCAAGAGCCTCGGCAACTTCGTGGACCTCCCTGCCATCGACGGGTTCATCGGGCACTACGGGCTGGACGCTTGGCGCTGGTACATGGCCACCCAAGGCCCGCTGCAGGCCGCCGATGCGGACTTCCGGGCCGCGCATCTCCACGAGATCTACACGGGCGACCTCGTGAACGTGGTCGGCAACTGCCCGAGCCGGGTCACTGCGATGATCGGGAAGTACTTCGGCGGGCTGATGCCTGCCGATGCGTCGGGCGGAGGCGATTGGCCTGCGCGCTGCGCGCTCGCGGTGCAGGAGTGGACGGATGCGGTCGACTCGTTCGACCTCGCAGGCGCCGCCGAGGCGCCGATGCGGCTGCTTCGGGATGTCGACGCCTTCATCAACAGGACTGAGCCCTTCAAGGTCGCGAAGGATCCGACGCGCCAGGCGGAGCTCGCGTCGATTCTCGCGCAGTGCGCGCAGAGCGTCCGCGTGGCTGGCGTGCTGCTCGAGCCCTTCCTGCCCGCACGCATGGCCGACCTGCGCGCAGCGCTTGGCGGCGGGACCGCTCCTGCACACGCCGAGTTCGCGTCCCTCGCTCGCTACGGCGCGATCGCCCAAGGGACGCCACTGGCGAAGTGCGCCCTGTTCCCGCGGGTGGAGCCTGCGGCATAGCGTGCGGATCGGGGCTGCCGCAGTGGTAGCGTGAGCGGCAATCCACATGAGCACCACGACTGCCAGCCCAGCGTCCTCCGCATCGACCGCCCGCGCAGCTGCGGGCACCGTGACTCCGCAGGAAGCCGACGCCCTGCAGCGCACCGGGCGCGCCGTGATCGTGGATGTGCGCGAGCCGGACGAGATTCGCCGCACCTCGCTGGCGCAGTACATCCCCGCCCCATCGAGCGTGGTGCGCGCGGACTGCTTTCCGCCGCCAGTGGCAGGTATGCGCACGCTGATCCTTTGCCAAGGCGGGAATCGCGCAGGACAGGTGGCGCGCACGCTCGCGGCGGCGGGCCGCACCGACGTCAGCGTCATCGCAGGCGGAATCAGGGGATGGCAAGCCGCCGGCCTTCCAGTCACCTCTGGCGGCGGGTCGATCCCCGTCATGAGGCAGGTGCTGATCGCCGCTGGATCCATGATCGCCGCGTTCACCGCGCTCGGCGCGTTCGTGAACCCGTGGTTCCTCGCTGGCGCGGGATTCGTCGCTTGCGGCCTCGCCTTCGCGGGCCTCACGGGCATTTGCCCTATGGCCAAGATGCTCGCGGCCATGCCCTGGAATGCGCCGAAGCCGGCACCCGCGGCGGCGGGGGCGAGCGCGTCGTTCGCCAAGTCCTGCGGCACGGGCGGCTCCTGCGGCTGCGGCTGACATCGCGCGCAGACGTGCCTCGATGCGGCGCCTGAGGCGCACCTAGCATCGCGGCATGTCGAAGATCCAGTTCTTCCGCGGGGCCGGGACGTCCGAACCGATCTTCAACCTGCGAAACGGCACGTTCTACGACACGCAGGGATCGTCGCACATCCTCTGCAACATCAAGGGACTCACCGCCTATCGCGGCGGGGGCACGGCGAACGTGCTGCTCAACGTGGTCGGCACGAAGGTGTTCAAGGGCGCAGGCACTGGCGAGTGCCTCTACACCATCAACGGCAACAAGGTGTGCCGCGGCGCCGACATCGGGAAGGTGCTCTTCAACTGCTACGGCAACAAGCTCTTCGAGGGCGCGGGCACCAGCACGCCGGTGTGCAGCTGGTCCGGCGAGCGCCTGAGCTCGGCCGAGCTCGCGTGCGTCGCGTGGCTCATTCAGGAAGGATGAGTTCGCGCAGGCGCGGGGGCACGCGGCTGGGCGCGCCAAAAAAGCGAACGGTGCCGAGGCCCTGCCGTCGGCACCGTTCGCTCTCGTGAGTGAAATCGGTTGGTGAACGCGCGCGCGCACTGCATGCGGGCGCACTCACCCTCCGCTCACCTCCGTCTGCGTCGCCCCGCGCCCCCCGCCGCGGATGCGATGCCCAGCAGCGCCAGCGCTCCGGGCGCAGGCACATACTGGAAGTCAACCCTGACCGCATCGAGCGACATGTTCGCTGCCGATGCGGAGAACTCGATTCTCCATCCTGATGCGGCAAAGGACGTCGGCGCGACCGACCACGTGAAGGCCACGTTCTGCGCGCTGCCCTGCGGCGCGGAGGGCTCGTCGTACCGGACCTCCGAGAGGGTCGGGGACGAGAACGACACGTTGCCGCTGCCGTCAAAGAGCCAGAGGCGCACCGAGCTCATGTTGAGCGTGCTGCCCGCTGTCGACACGTTGAGCACCACATCAACCGGCGAGGCGGCATTGCCGAGCGTCCCGCCCATCATCGAGATGAAGAGCGGAGCTCCCGACCCGTACAGGTTCCCGGTGCCCGTGATGAAGGCGCCAGGCGCGTAGTTCATCAGGCTGAATGGGGCGGAACCTGCCTGGTCTGGAACGTTTGGGCCTCCCGAGGGCTGCGTGAAGCTCTCCCACCCGGCTGATTGGGTGAACGGCCCACCTGCCCACGCGGGGATCAGGGGATTCGTGAAGCCCGCCTGCGCAGACGCGGCAAGCGCAGCGGCGATTCCCATGCCCAAACTGACAACACCGAGATGAGGCATCTCTGCTCCCTTGTTCCCTGCCCTGAACACAACGTCCAAGGACGATGAAGGATGCACCGCATGCCTGCCGGGTCAAGCCAAAGTGCAGCCCTTTGGGACCGAAGCGCAGAAATCGCGTCCTGAAAGGCACGGCAGACCGGTCACCCGCAGCAGCCGTCAGGCCCCTGACGCGCCGGGGGATCAGTAGGCCTTGGCCCAGACGACCCGACCGGCGCTCGGGCGACCGGTGATCACGCAGGTGCCCGTGCCATCGAGGCTGCCTGAAGGCAGCCCGGAGGACTCCGCGTCTCCGTCAAGCGGTATGCAACGGATGGTGACGCCAAGGCGCTCCTTGACCTCCGCCTCGACGGCCGCATCGCCGCAGAAGTGCGCCAGCGCGAAACCGGCGTGGATCGGCGTGGGTGCGTTCTCGGGCGCTGGAGGGGCCGCGAAGTACGCCTCGAAATCGGCCTTCGAGTCGATGCGGCGCATGTGCGCGTCGCGGTGGGCGCGCGCGCGCGCGAGCATTCCGTCCTGCATCTCGTCGAGCAGGGCGCCGATGCCCGCGACAAACTGCGCACGCGCGACGGACTGCTTGTCCTTGTGCGGCCTGTCGCGCCGGGCCATGAACACGCTGTCCGCAGCCATGTCGCGCGGACCCACCTCGACACGGATCGGCACGCCGCGCTTGATCCACTGCCATGACTTCTCGCCGCCGCGCAGGTCGCGCGCATCGACTTCGACCTCGATGGGCCTGCCGTGCCACATCACGCCGCGCAGCTCGTCCGCGAGCGACTTGCAGAAGGCCAGCACCTGCTCGGCCACCTCCGGCTTGTGGAGCACCGGCAGGATCGCCACCTGCACCGGTGCGAGGCGTGGCGGCAGCACAAGGCCGTCGTCGTCCGCATGCGTCATGATCAGGCCGCCGACAAGGCGGGTCGACACGCCCCACGACGTGGTCCACGCATGCTGCAGCGTGCCACCCTGGTCAAGGAACCTGATCTCGCTCGCCTTCGCGAAGTTCTGGCCCAGGAAGTGGCTCGTGCCCGCCTGGAGCGCCTTGCGGTCCTGCATCATCGCCTCGATGCAGTACGTGTCTACGGCCCCGGGGAAGCGCTCGCCGGCGGTCTTGCGGCCGCGGATCACGGGCATCGCCATCCATTGCTCGGCGAAGTCCGCGTAGACGCGGAGCATCTGCATCGTCTCGGCCTCGGCCTCAGCCTTCGTGGCGTGCGCCGTGTGGCCCTCCTGCCAGAGGAACTCGGCGGTGCGCAGGAAGAGACGGGTGCGCATCTCCCAGCGCACCACGTTGGCCCACTGGTTGATGAGCAGCGGAAGGTCGCGCCAGCTCTCGACCCACTTCGCGAAGGTGGCGCCGATGATCGTCTCGGAGGTGGGCCTCACGACGAGCGGCTCGTCAAGCGGCGCCGCGGGCACCAGCTGCCCGTCGGGACCGGCCTCGAGCCGGTGATGCGTCACCACTGCGCACTCCTTCGCGAAGCCCTCGACGTGCTCGGCCTCCTTCTGCAGGAAGGACAGCGGGATGAAGAGCGGGAAGTACGCGTTGCGGTGACCGGTCGCCTTGAACATCCCGTCGAGCGTCCGCTGGATGTTCTCCCAGATCGCGTAGCCCCAAGGCTTGATCACCATGCATCCTCGCACGGGCGACGTCTCGGCGAGCTCGGCGGCGCGCACCACCTGCTGGTACCACTCCTGGTAGTTCTCGGCGCGCGTCGGCGAGATTGCGGGCTTCTCGGCGGCGCCCTTGGAGGCGCCCTTGGTGGCAGGTGCGTCGCTCATGTGAGGCGCGAGATGCTAGCGGCGCGGTCGGGCCGCCCGATCGCGCACCGTGCGACCGATCCGCGAGCCACCGCGTCCCAGCGCCGCGCGTGCGTGGCCCCGCGCGGCGCGTATCGCGTCCGCCCGCAGGCTGTCTGCGCGGTCCGCGAGCGCGGTGCCCTCCGGCGAGGACCGGTCGATCGCCGCCGCGAGGATGCCGAGGTCACGCGCGCGGCCGAGCGATTCGGCTGCAGCGCGCAGCGACCTGCGGGACTTGCCCATCGGCCCGCTGGCGCAGTTGCCGAGCGCCGCGACCTGGTCCGCGCAGCGCTGGAACCGCTTGCGCGTCTCGTGCAGCCACTCGTCGCTGCGGCCGAGCCACCGATCCATGGCGCGTGACCGTGCGCGGTCCCAGCACCGCGAGGCGCGTCGCGACACGTCGATCCAGTCAATGGGCGCGCCCGCGCGGACCCTCATGGCCTGCCATGCGCGCTCGACCGCAGCGGCTGCGCGCAGCAGGGCATCCGGCGCGTCGTGCTCGACCTCCGGCATCCCGATCGAGGGCGATGGGGGTGCAGGCGCGCCGCAGATCTCCTCGAGCAGCAGCGCGAGCGCGTCCTGCGCACGGCTTCCCGCGAGCGCGCGCTTGGCGTCACGAAGCGCCACGGCAGCCGCATCCGCACTGCGCGGGAACGCGTCCTGAAGCAGGGTCCGCGCCGCCTGAATGCGCTTGAGCCCGCGGCGGTACGCATGGATGGCCGTCGCGCGATCCGCAGGATCCGACGCAGGTTGCCCGGCCGCATGCAGCGCCTCGCGGACGCCCGCGAACTCCGCCTCGATCAGCGATCGGCTCGATGCGCGACAGCTGTGCGCACGGTCGAGCGTGCCGCGAGCGGCATGCACCGCGGCACGGTCCGAGCCTGCTGCGGCATCTCGCTGGTTCCGCGCGCGCCCTTGCGGTCCGCGCGCAGCATGCCCTGCGCCCCCACGCGCACCAGCGCGACCGATGCGGGATTCCGATGGCGCATCACCAGGTGCCCGGCGCGCGCGCGAACGCTCCGCCTGGCGCTGCGCCTGGGCAGGCGTGATCAGAGCGGCTGTGCCCTTTGCGGGACCCGCCGCATCGCGACGGGCATCGAGTTCGGCATCCTGCCGCACTCCCCTCGGCACGCTTCGCTTGGTCACGTCGATGGTGGCGGGGCCGGCTCCGGAGAGGGCGCGGGTGCCGGTGCAGGTGTCGCGCTGGGCGCGGGTGCCGGTGCAGGTGTCGCGCTGGGCGCGGGCGCAGGCGTGGCCGGCATCTCCACCGGCGCCTCAGGAGAGGGCGCATCGGCGCGGTGCTGATCCGGCGTGTTGCAGGTTGGCGCATCGGTCGGCACCATCCACGTCTGCATGTACTGCGGATAGAACGCCTCGCCCGCGGATCCCTTGAGGGTGACCGTGGCGACCTGCCACAGGTTCTTCGCGGGGTAGACGATGTCGACCTCTGCGCGAGGACCCGTGTACCTCACTTGCGCAACCGAGAAGACGTTCGTGTCGCCAGGCTGCATCGGCCGACCGCCACAGATGGTGGCGATTCGGGTCCACGTGTTGGGGTAGACGCCCGGCGGCAGGTTGAACACGAGCTCCGTGTTCGGGGCGAGGCGCTTGTGCGCGAAGGCCAGCGCATCCGCCATGATCTCCGGCATCGGCGGCAGGCCCGGATCAGGCTGCTGCGCGCCGGGGTACGCCGGGAAGGTCATCGCGGGCGTGCAGCCCAGCGAGAGGGCTACGCCCGACGCGCACAGGCACGCCACCACCCCCGCGTCCCGGAGTCGTCGAACCGTCCGAACCGCTGCCGCCCATCGCTGCATTCCATGCATGGCTATTTCTCCGATCTTTGGACGAACCAGTACTCCATGTCGACTGGAGCCTGACGACCGAAGATCGTAACGAGCACGCGGACCTGGCCCTTGTCGGGGAAAACCTCGTCGATCGTGCCCTCGTAGCCCTGGAAGGCGCCTTCCTTGATGGTGACGTTGTCGCCCTTGGCGAAGTCCATCTTGAGCTGCGGCGCCTCCTCCGGCTTCTTGGAGTCGTGCAGCATCTTCTCGACCTCGTGCGGCGCCATCGGCGTGGGCCTTCCGGCCGTGCCCACGAAGTCGCCGACTCCGGTGGTCTCCTTGATGAGGAAGAAGACGTCCTGGGGGATGCGGCCGTCCGGCTCAAGGCGCATCTCGACGAAGACATAGCCCGCGTAGAGCTTGTTCTCGGAGATCTTCTGCTTGCCGCCCTTGAGCGTCTTGGTCTTCTCGGTCGGCACCATGATGCGGCCGACGAGGTGATCCATGCCCTCGATCTGCACCTTGCGCAGGAGCGTCTCGCGCACGGAGGACTCCTTGTTGCTCGCCACGCGGAGCACGAACCAGTCCATGCCCTCGCGGTAGATGGGCAGCTCGCCGCCCTGGTCGGCGGCCCCTGCCGGCTCGCCGGCCGAGCGCGCCGCGGCCGCGGCCTTCTGCTCCTCGGCGAGGGTCAGCTTGGTGGGCACGGCTCGCGTGGTCGCGACGCCTACGCCCTTGAGCAGGCTCGTGGACGTGGCGCCCGCGCCGCCCGGCCGCAGCACGCGCAGGTTGCGACCTGAGCCCGAGTCGCCCGAGGACGCGTTCGAATCAGATGTCGGTTCGTGTTCGGCGTTCATGGATGGGTCACGTTCCGGGATCGAGGACCTTCAGCTGCACGAAGAGCAGGAAGAACACCCGATCGAAGACAAAGCAGAGGAGGGCAAGCAGGAGGCTGAGCGCGATCACGACGGCAGTCGAGCCGAAGAGCTCGCGCCTCGTCGACCAGTTCATCTTCTTCATCTCCGACTCGGTGGCGCAGAAGAAGTCGATCGCGCCGGTGCTGCGCGCGGTGACCCACCAGATGCCAATCGCGCATGCCGCGCAGAACGCGAGCGCCGCGCCCCACGAGATGTAGATCGGGTTGCCGACGCGGGTCACCCACGCCGCACCCGCAAGGTTCTCATGCACCCAGGTGCCGCCGGCCACGGCGAGGAGGCCCAGGCCGATCACTGTGCCCACGCGAGTCCAGTAGCCCTGGCCGTACTTGTAGATGGCTGATGACATGGTTGGTTCCTCGTCGAACGCGCCGAGAGTGAATCGAACACTCAACCTGCGAATTTGGAATCCGCTGCTCTGCCAATTGAGCTATCGGCGCTGGTGTGGCCTGGAGGGCGGGGCGTGCCGCCCTCCAGGCTCACGGCGCTCACTTGCGCTTGATCTTGTGGAGCGTGTGCTTCCTGACGCGCGGGCTGAACTTCATGAACCCTTCCTTGACGCGCTCGGAGATGCCGCCCTTGACGCGGACCTCCGTGCGGTAGTTCAGGTCGCCCGTCTCAGTGCACTGCAGCCACATGAACTCGCGATCGAGTGACTTCTTGGCCATGGTTCACCTTGCCGCCGCTCAGGCGATGATCTTGGTCACGACGCCCGAGCCGACCGTCCGGCCGCCCTCGCGGATGGCGAAGCGGGTCTGCTCCTCCATCGCGACGCCCTTGCCTTCGAGGTCGACGGACATCTTGACGTTGTCGCCGGGCATGCACATCTCGGCGCCGACGAGCTCGATCTTGCCCGTGATGTCGGTCGTGCGGAAGTAGAACTGGGGCTTGTAGCCGCTCTTGAAGTTCGTGTGGCGGCCGCCCTCCTCCTTGGTGAGGATGTAGACCTGGCACTCGAACTTCGTGTGGGGCTTGATCGTGCCGGGCTTGCAGAGCACCTGGCCGCGCTCGATGTCCGACTTCTCGACGCCGCGGAGGAGGCAGCCGACGTTGTCGCCCGCCATGCCGCTGTCGAGGGTCTTCTGGAACATCTCGACGCCGGTGACGGTCGTCTTCATCGAGTCAGGGCGCAGACCGACGATCTCGATCTCGTCGCCGACCTTGACCATGCCGCGCTCGATGCGGCCCGTGGCCACGGTGCCGCGGCCCTTGATGGAGAACACGTCCTCGACGCTCATGAGGAACGCCTTGTCCGTCTCGCGGACCGGCTCGGGGATGTACGAGTCGATCGCGTCCATGAGGTCGGCGATGCACTTGTTCTTGCCGGCGTCGCCCGGGTTCTGCAGCGCGGGGAACGCAGCGCCGCGCACGACGGGGATCTCGTCGCCGGGGAACTGGTACTTGTTGAGGAGCTCGCGCACCTCGGCCTCGACGAGGTCGATCAGCTCGGGATCGTCGACCGTGTCGCACTTGTTCAGGAAGACCACGATGCGCGGCACGCCGACCTGGCGGGCGAGCAGCACGTGCTCGCGCGTCTGCGGCATGACGCCGTCGTACGCGCTGACGACGAGGATCGCGCCGTCCATCTGGGCGGCGCCGGTGATCATGTTCTTGACGTAGTCGGCGTGGCCGGGGCAGTCGACGTGCGCGTAGTGACGGTTGGCCGTCTCGTACTCGACGTGGCTGGTGGCGATGGTGACGATCTTGGTCGGGTCACGGCGGCCGTCCGACTCGGACGCCTTGGCGACCTGGTCGTACGACACGGGCTTGCTGAAGCCACGCGCGGCCTGAACCGCGGTGATCGCGGCGGTCAGCGTGGTCTTGCCGTGGTCGATGTGTCCGATGGTGCCCACGTTGACGTGGGGCTTTGTGCGATTGAAGACTTCCTTGGCCATGAGTGTGCTCCAGCTCGATCTGCGAATCCGACAGCAGGACCCCAACGCCGGGACCTGCGGAAGCCACCGAAGGGGATTGAACCCTCGACCTCACCCTTACCAAGGGTGTGCTCTACCACTGAGCTACGGTGGCGTTCCCGATGAAAAACCGCCCTCGCGGGCGGTGGACGGATCATGCTAACGAGATCCCCGGCACATGCAACCCCGGACGGCAAAACGAGTTCTCACCTTACGGGGTCGGCGGCGGATTATCAGACCTGTCCAAGTTCGAGATACGCAGATTGCGACCGAAGTTGGCGCCGGCAGGCGGATTGCCGGCGAAGAACGGTCCCTGCAGCTCCTCGATCGTCTTCCACTTGGCCTGCGTGTCCACGTGCCCATCCACGAACAGCATGATGCAGGTCGAGCCTGGGTAGCGGAAATCGACCTGGCACTTGGTGATGTCGTTGCCGCGCCATGGATCCGCGGTCGGGGCGATCGTCTCGCCTGCACGGCTGTCGACGACGTACACCGACTCCGCAGGCAGCCGGATCTGGGTCGGCGTCCACCAGCGCCCGGCTCGCGAGTCGAAGAAGTCGTTCATCGCGAAGTAGCCGGGCTGGTTGAGCTCGACCTCGCCCGCGCCCTGCCCGAAGGGCGTGGCCTCGAGGCCGCTCGTGTTCGCGGGAAGGTCCATGCCGAAGGGCCGCTTCATCGGCACAGCGCTGCGCAGCACGTTCTTCACGTCCCCGGCTCCGCCCACGCCATAGGCAAAGCGGTCCGGCGAGTCTGCGCGGTAGTCGTACGTCGACCCTGCCTCGATCGGGGTCGGCAGCTTGAGCGGCCCGAGGTTGGCGGCCGTCCACACGATGTCCGCCCATGAACCGCGGTGCGGAAGCCCGACTGGCGGAAAGTCGTCGGCCCCAGGTCCGGGGGCGCGGACCTTGCCCTTGACCCGCGCCGCCGAATAGTCGAACTGGCTCGGCACGAGCGTCTCCCGGTTGTCGCTGATGTAGCCCTGAATCAGGGTCCAGGCCTGCCGGAGGTTGGACTGGCTCGTGGCCCACGCGGCGTTGCCGCGCGCCGCGGAGAGCGCCGGCACCAGGATCGCCACGAGCACGGCGATGATGCCCACCACCGCGATGATCTCGACGATGGTGAGGCCCGCTCGCCGAGGGCCCCGTCCCGCATCTCGCATGTGGGTGGCGGTGTGGCGTGGCATCGCGTCAGCCCATGCTCATGGTCATGAGGAACTCGGCGTTGGACTTCGTCTTGGTGACCCTGCTGCGCAGCAGCTCCATCGCCTCCACGACGTTCATGTCGGACACGACCTTGCGCAGGCGCACGATGAGCTCGTGCTCCTTGGGGTCGAGCAGAAGCTCCTCGCGGCGCGTGCCGCTGGCGGCGATGTTGATCGCGGGGAACGTGCGCTTCTCGACGAGCTTGCGGTCGAGGTGGAGCTCGGCGTTGCCGGTGCCCTTGAACTCCTCGAAGATGACCTCGTCGGCGCGGCTGCCCGTGTCGACGAGCGCGGTGCCGATGATCGTCAGCGAGCCGCCGCCCTCGATGTTGCGCGCGCTGCCGAAGAACTTCTTGGGCTTGATGAGGGCCGCATTGTCGACGCCGCCCGAGCCGATCTTGCCCGAGTTGGGCATCGCGTTGTTGTAGCCGCGCGCAAGGCGCGTGATCGAGTCGAGCAGGATCACGACATGGTCGCCGAACTCCACGGCCCGGCGCGCCTTCTCCATCACGATCTCGGCGACCTGGATGTGGCGCGTCGCCTCCTCGTCGAAGGTGCTCGCCACGACCTCGGTGTTGCCGTGCGTGTTGCGCTTGAAGTCGGTGACCTCCTCGGGCCGCTCGTCGACGAGCAGCACAATGATGTGCACCTCGGGGTGGTTCGTGGCGATGGAGTTCGCCAGCTGCTGCAGGATCACCGTCTTGCCGGTGCGCGGCGGCGCCACGATGAGCGCGCGCTGCCCGAAGCCCAGCGGCGACACCATGTCGATGACGCGCGGCTCGATGCGCTGCGGCTGCCCGATGATCTCGAGCTGGATGCGGTGGTTGGGGTGCAGCGGCGTCAGGTTCTCGAACGACGGGAGGTCGTGGAGCACCGCCGGATCGCGGCCGTTGACGCTGTCGACGCGCAGCAGCGCGAAGTACGTCTCGGCCTCCTTCGGCGGACGGATGAGTCCGCGCACGACCTGGCCGCGGCGCAGCCCAAAGCGGCGCACCTGGGAGGGCGAGACGTAGACGTCATCGTCGCACGGGAGATAGCTGTACTCGGCGCTGCGGAGGAAGCCGTAGCCGTCGGGCATCAGCTCGAGCGTGCCCTCGGCCATCATCAGGCCGTGCTGGGCGGCGCGGGCCTTGAGGATCTCGAACACGAGCCGCTGCTTCGGCATGCCCGCCGGATCCGGGATGTCGTGCTCCTTCGCGACCTTCGCGAGCTCGGCGCCGCTCATGTGCTGCAGCGCACCGAGGTCG
The DNA here is from genome assembly GCA_044234825.1 of Phycisphaerales bacterium. Taxonomy (GTDB): domain Bacteria; phylum Planctomycetota; class Phycisphaerae; order Phycisphaerales; family SM1A02; genus ZLKRG44. Next base: position 1,576 of record JBIIIL010000017.1, on the reverse strand, counting down.
AGCTCGTCCTTCTTGGCCTCGTCCCAGCGCTCCTGCAGCTCGGCCTCGAGCTGCGCAGCCTCTGCCTCCAGCTGCTCGTCGCTCGGCACGGTGCCCGGCAGCACAGCGACCGGGGGCGCGGCGATGCCCGAGGGAAAGCCTCCAGATGATCCGCCACGGCGGCGACGACGACGACCCTTGCTCATGGAATGGGAACCTTCTGATCCGGATGCGGTGACCAGTCGGCGGGGGTCTACCCCGCCCGGCCTGCCGCAATCACTTGGTCGAGTACCAGGCGCACTTGCGCCCGCAACGATTCCGGATCACCGTCGTTGCGCACTACATGATCTGCCGCCTCGCGCTTCCGGTCAAGTGGCCACTGCGCACTTTCCCGGCGCCTCCAATCGGCCTCCGACCACCCCCGATTGAGGACGACCCGATCCCTCCGGACGCTGTCAGGCGCATCCACGAACACGATCGCGTCGCAGGCATCCCCAAGCCCCGACTCGAGGAGCAGGGGCGCGTCGATGACGAGTGCGGGCGTCCCGGCCGGCGCTGCCGCGAACTCGGACTCGCGCATCGCGTGGATCCTCGGATGGATGACCGACTCGAGCCAGGCCCGCTCCGCAGGATCGGAGAAGACGATCCGACCCACGGCCGCGCGGTCCACCGGACTCGCGGGATCGCCTGCCGCGCATGCGCGACCTCCCCACCGCTCGCGCATCGACTGCTGGACCGCCGGCTCGTCGAAGACTCGGCGCGCGTGGGCATCGGAGTCGCTCACCACGCACCCGAGGCGGCGCAGCGCGTCGGCGACTGCGCTCTTGCCCGCGCCGATGCCGCCGGTGATGCCGATGACGGGAAGCCGCGGCATCACCCTGCCGTGCGCGACCACGTGGTGCCCTGCGGTCCGTCCTTGATGGTGACGCCCATCGAGGCCAGCGCGTCGCGAATGCGGTCGCTCTCTGCCCAGTTCCTTGACGCGCGCGCAGCGGTGCGCTCGGCGATGAGCCGCTCGACCTGCTGCGCAAGGCCAGGATCGGCCGCGGGTGGCGCATGCTCCGGCGCGCGGTTGCGCCCGAGCACGCCGAGCACGGAGTCCATCGCGAGCATCGCGGCGAGCTCGCGGTGCGGGCACGCGGCGTCGCGCTCGGCGGCTGGCACCGCGCATGCCTCGTTGAGCGCGGCGATCGCGCGCGCCACATTCAGGTCATCGCAGAGCGCCTCGGTGAACGCCGCAAGCGCGCGCTCGAACGGGCCGGCGGGGCGCGACTCGTCGGGTTGCGGCGCGGCGCGGGACAGGAGCTCCGAGTGCGCGCGCGACCAGCGGTCGATCATGCGCTGGCAGTCCGCGAGCCCCTGCAGCGTGAAGTTCGCGTTGCTGCGGTAGTGAGTGCGGATCAGCTCGAGGCGCACCGCCGCCGGGGTGTGGCCCTTGGCGAACAGGTCACGTGCGGTGAAGAAGTTCCCCTTGCTCTTGGACATCTTCTCGCCCTCGACGACGAGGTGCCGAGTGTGGAACCAGTGGCGCGCGAACGTCGGGCGTCCTGTCGCGCAGCGGCTCTGCGCCACCTCGCACTCGTGGTGCGGGAAGATG
>JBIIIL010000171.1:0-5781 GCA_044234825.1 Phycisphaerales bacterium | reverse complement strand
GGCGAGCCCTACTTCATCGGCGCCTTCCTCGTGGGCGCGTACCAGGAGACGCTCGGCGACCTGCACAACCTCTTCGGCGACACGCACGTCGCGCACGTCAAGCTCGACGAGCATGGCCAGTGGTGGATCGACGAGATCGTGGAGGGCGACTCCGTGCGCGAGGTGCTGCAGTACGTGCAGTTCGACGCGAGCCGCCTCGCGGCCGAGATCCGCCGCGAGTGCGAGCGTGCGGTGCGCCAGCGGCAGATGACCGTGGGCGAGAGCCAGGCGCTCGTGCGCGCGTACGAGCGCGGGCTTGCGGGCTACACGTACCTCGAAGCGGGAGAGTGACCCGGCACGGGCGGCGAGCCCGGCGGGGCTGGATCCCCGGCGCGCTCAGGCAGGGTGAGGCGGACGGAACGCCAGCCTTGCGGCGCTGACATCCGCGTGGCAGTCGAAGATGCGGTCGAGCCGTGAGATCCGCACGACCTGCATCAGCGCGCCCCGCAGCCCCGCCACCTTGACATCACCGCCGATCTTGCGCATCCGGTGGTGCAGCAGCAGCAGCGACGCCAGCCCGGTGCTCGAGAGCACCTCAAGCCTCGAGCAGTCCAGGATGACCTTCGCGATGCCGCCCTTGAGCAGCGACTGGACCGAGTCCGCAAGCTGCGACGCGGTGCTCGAATTGAGCCCGCCGTCGGCCACAACGACCATGATGTCCCCATCGATCTCGCTGACGTAGGTCTCCATCGCTAAGCCTCCGTGACCCGCATGGTGATCAGATCCTGCACGTCGACGAGGCCGATCGGGTGCCCCATGGCATCGACGACCGGGATCTCGTCAAGCCGGCGCTCGCGCACGAGCCGCACCGCGTCGCGCACCAGCGCGTCCGAGGCAAGGGTGCACGGGTGCCTGGTCATCACGCTGGCGATGGGCTGCTGCAGCACCGCCACGCCCGTCGAGTTGAGGTGCCGGCGCAGGTCGCCGTCGGTGAAGATCCCCGACAGGCGGCCCTGCGCATCTACGAGCATGAGGGCGCCGGCCCGTCGACCGCCGCCCGCTGCCGCGAGGGCCTGCTGCACCGAGCAGGTGTCGGCCACGACCGGGAGGTTGTCGCCGACCCGGAAGCGCAGCACCTCGGTGATGCCCTTGAGTCCGGCGCCAAGCAGCCCTCCGGGGTGACGGCGGCGGAAGTCGTCGTGGGTGAACTCTCGGCGGCGCGAGACGGCCAGCGCGAGCGCATCGCCAACCGCCAGCATCGCCGCGGTCGATGCAGTCGGTGCGAGCCTCAGCGGGCAGGCCTCGACGACGTCGCCAAGCGACAGGTGCGCATCGCACGCCTTCGCGAGGCTCGTGTCGCCGCGGCAGGAGATCCCGATCCGTCGGACGCCATCAGCCTTGAGGATCAGGGCGAGGTTGACGACCTCCTCGGTCTCGCCGCTGTAGGACAGCAGCAGGGCGGCGTCTTCGGGGCGGATCCGTCCTAGGTCTCCGTGAACCGCCTCGGCCGGATGCACCACGTGGGATGGCTGCCCGAGGCTGGCCATCGTGGCAGAGATCTTGGCGCCGACAAGCCCGCTCTTGCCCATGCCGGCCACGACCACCAGTCCGGTGCAACTGCTGAGCAGCTCGACGGCACGGGTCCAGTCCTCGGCGGCTCTAGTGTCCTGCCGGACCCGGTCTGCGATGGCGCGGATGCTTGATGCCTCCGCCTCGAGAGCCTCAGCGATGAAGCGGGTCTCCTCGTTGGCCGCGACGGGCATGCAGGGCAGGGTAGCGGATACCTTCCGGCGATGCCCCTGCAGGACGACTACGAGGTGCGCCTGTCGAGCTTCCAAGGTCCCCTCGACCTGCTGCTCTTCCTCGTGCGGCGCGCAGAGGTGGACATACGCGACATACCGATCCACACGATCGCCGAGCAGTACTTCGCGTTCCTGAAGCAGATCGACCGCATCGATGTGGATCTTGCGGGCGAGTTTCTGGTGATGGCCGCCACGCTGGTGGAGATCAAGAGCCGGACGCTGGCGCCGCGGCAGGCTGGCTCGGATGCCGACGGGTCGCCCACCGACGCGCTCGATGCCGCGGATCCGCGCTTCGAGCTGGTGCGCCAGCTGCTCTCGTACCAGCGCTACCGCACTGCGGCAGAGTCGCTGGATGCGCTGCGCCAGGAGAGCGCCCGGCGCTGGCCCGCTGGCGGGCACGGCGGCGATGCCCCCGCTGATGACGAGTCCGACGAGTCGATCGAGATCGAGGATGCCCACATCCTTGACCTGGTCGAGGCCTTCGAGCGCATCATCGCAGCCGTTGACCTGACCCGCCTGGGCGACCACCGCGTCGAGTACGACGACACCCCGATCAGCCTCCATCAGGCGGACATCGTGGACAGGCTCGGCCGCGCGACCCGCCGCAGCCTCACCCTGCAGCAAGTGATGGAGGGCAGGAGTCGTGGCGAGATGATCGGCCTGTTTCTGGCGCTGCTCGAGCTGGCGAGGAACCAGCAGGTCGAGATCAGGCAGGACGACCCCGATGCATCAGTGGAGATCGCTCTTCGCGAGATCCCACTCGGTGCGGACGCGATTTCCCAAACAGAGCTGCCGCAACTGTCCGATACACACGAGTCATGATGACCCGATTGATGCGCGCCAGGATGGCGCATGCTGCCGCCTCTGCGGCCCTGGCGATCGTGGCTGCGAGCCAGCCCGCGCACGCCGACCTTGGATCCGAGATCTCGCGAGCGGTATCCGCCACCGGCCTCAAGAAGGCGCGGATCGCCGTCAGCGTGCGTCGGGTGGATGGTGCGGGCGACTCGGCAGCGCTGCCGCCCGCCGAGGTGTCGATCCGCGCAGCGGAGCCTCTTGTGCCGGCGAGCAACATGAAGCTCGTGACAACCGGTGCCGCCCTCCTGGCGCTCGGTCCGGACTTCGCCTTCCGGACAAGGCTCGTGCTTGCGGGCGACCGGCTCGTGATCGTGGGTGATGGCGACCCGGCGTTCGCCGACCCGCTGCTGCTGGCGGAGTCCACGATGACGCTGCCCAACGGCACGGTCAAGCGGGGGATCACCGTCGAGGACCTGATCGGGGCATGGGTGCGTGCGGCGGCGGCATCAGGCATCAGGTCCGTCAGCGAGGTGATCGCGGACGACCGCATGTTCGCGCGCGAGGGGCACCATCCGGTGTGGCCTCGCGACCAGCTCAGCGAGTCGTACTGCACGCCGCCGAGTGGCATCAACTTCCACCTGAATGCGCTGCGCATCTGGCCGCAGCGCGTCGGCGGTGGCGCCCCGGACCTCTCCCGGATGGAGCCCGCGATTCCCGGCCTTGGCATCCGCAACCGTGCCTCCTCGCGGACGGGACGCAATGACAAGAACTCCATCTGGTTCGCGATCGATCCCGCCGACGGTTCGCTGACTGCGCACGGCAACGTGAAGCAGTCGTACGTGGAGCCGGTGGAGGTGGCGCTGGCCGATCCTGCGTCAAGCCTGGCGCTGCTGCTCGCGGAGCGCCTCAGGGCGGCGGGCATCGCGGTGGGCGGCGCGCGCGCTGCCGTCGACAGCGATCCGGCCCCGGCCGGGCGCACGGTCGGTCCCGTAATCGAGAGTCCGCTGGCGACGGTCATCACGCGCTGCAACGTCGACAGCCAGAACCTCTACGCCGAGGCGCTGCTCAAGCGGATTGCGCATGCGCGCACCGGTAGGGCGGGGACGTGGGCGGACGGCGCGCAAGCTGTGCACGGCACGCTCGCGCGCGTGATCGGCGTTCAGCCCTCGAGCTCGTTTGCGGTGAGCGACGGGTCAGGCCTCTCTCGCGCGAATCGGGTCACTGCAGATGGCATGACGCTGTGGCTTGCGGCCCTGGCCGAGCATCCTGCCGCATCGCGGGTCTTCGCCGACAGCCTCGCGGTGAACGGTCGGACCGGCACGGTGCGCAAGCGCATGAATGACATCGACCCCGCACACGCTGTCGTGCAGTGCAAGACGGGGTACATCGACGGCACGAGCTGCCTGTCGGGCTACGTCACATCGCCAGACGGACGGCGCTACGCCTTCAGCGTCCTGGCGAACGGGCTGACTGAACCTGCCGCCGTGTCAAAGGCGAAGCAGCTTCAGGACCGCGTGGCCAAGATCCTGGCCGACGAGCTGCGCGAGCAGGCGCCGCGCAGCGCAATGGGCGGCTAGGCCGGGCGTACGCAGGACAGCGCCATGGGTGGCTAGGCCCTGCATACGCAGGACAGCGCGGCGCAGAAGAGACGCTGAAACAGCGAGGTCCGGGCTTCGATCAGCTGCCGCCGCCGACGCGCACCCGCGCGAAGGCGACGATCGTGGTGCCCTTGGGGAGCAGCTCGCCGATGCGCTTCTTCTCGTCCCAGCAGTAGGGCTGGCCAACGAGCGTCAGCTCATCGATCATCTTGCGCACCTTGCCCTCGGCCATCTTCTCGACGATGGGGGCTGGCTTGCCGGTGGCCTCGGCTTCGGCGCGGGCCTGCGCCTTCTTCTCGGCGACCAGCGCCGCGGGGAGACCGGCCTCATTCACGGCCTGGGGAAGCTCGAGCGCACCCGCGATGTGCTGGCAGATGCCCTTGGCAGTCTCGGCGTCGAGCTCGCCCTGGTACTGCATGAGCACGCCGAGCTTGCCGTCATGGTGCACGTACGAGCCGAAGTGGCCGCCGTGGTACACGACGCCCCGCCCGAAGGAGATGTTCTCGCCGGTCTTGATGCGGATGTCGTCGATCCGCTTGGTCATGTCGGGGCTCGCCGTCGCCTCGCCCGCGGGAAGCGCCAGCGCCAGCTTCGCCACATCCTTCACCATCGCGACGAACTCGTCGTTGCGTGCGGTGAAGTCCGTCTCGGCGCGCACCTCGACGATGGCAGCCTTGCCGCCCTCGATCGCGACCATCACGGCACCCTGGCCCGCGGCGCGGTCCGAGCGGGAGTCCATCTTGTCCTTGAGCTTCTCGCGCAGGAGAGCCTCTGCCTTGGCCATGTCGCCGCCGGTCTCGGCGAGCGCGGTGCGGCAGTCGCCAAAGCCCAGTCCGGTCTTCTGGCGCAGCGCCATCACAGTCTTCGCGTCAATGTGTGCAGTGGTCATGGGAAATCCTCGGTCTGGGTGGTGCGTGTGTCGTCTGTGGCGCGGGGCGCGCGGAGGCAGGATCAGCCCGCGGTCGGCTCGGCGCCCGGCGCCGCATCGCTGGCGCCCTCGCCTGCAGCCACCGTCTCATCCATGCGGAACCGCGAGCGCATCGAGCGCTTGCGCGGTGCGGGGGCTGCCGATGCATCGGCCTCGCCGGCCTCCTCGGGCGACGAGGTCTGGCGCTGGGTCTTGCCCTCGGTGACGGCGCCGCAGAGCTCGCGCACGATGATGTCGATGGAGCGCATCGAGTCGTCGTTGCCGGGGATCGGGATGTCGGCGAAGTCAGGGTCGCCATCGGTGTCGATGAGGCACACCGTGGGGATGCCGAGGTTCTTCGCCTCGCGCAGCGCGTTGGTCTCGCGGTTGGTGTCGATCGCGACGAGCGCGCCGGGGAGGCGCGTCATCGAGCGGACGCCGTTGAGGTTGCGGTGGATCTTCTTGAGCTCGCGCGCGAGCTGCGACTCCATCTTCTTGGAGTAGGTCTTGATCTCGCCGGTGGCGACGAGGCCCTCGAGCTCCTCGAGGCGCTTCAGGCGGTCGCGGACGGTGCGGAAGTTGGTCAGCAGGCCGCCGAGCCAGCGCTCCGTGATGTACGGCATGCCGACGGCCGCGCAGTGCTGCTCGATCGCGCCACGCGCCTGCCGCTTGGTGCCGACGAACAGCACGTCCTTGCCCG
>JBIIIL010000170.1:0-5797 GCA_044234825.1 Phycisphaerales bacterium | reverse complement strand
GCGAGTCGATGCGGAACCGGCGCCACAGGTCCCGGATGGTGCCTCGGTCAAAGAACGTGATGGGCGGCGCGTCCTGAAATCGGCCGTGCCCGAAGCCCTCGAAGGTCTGCGGCGCGACCTCAATGCCGAACTTGCGATCGGAGCTCGCCATGCCGAACAGGTGGTAGCTGAAGAAGCGCCCACCTGGCCTCAGGACCCGGTGCACCTCCGCGAGCGCCCGTGGCAGGGCGTCGAGCCGCAGGCAGGTCAGGGTGCCGCGGTCAAGGACGAAGTCCTGCGATGCGTCCGGCCACGGCAGCGCCGCCACGTCGCCGACCCGGAGATCGCAGCGATCCCCGCCGACGGGCCCGAGCCTCTCGCGGGCAACGCGGATCGCGCTCGGCGAGCCGTCGATCCCCGCCGCACGGCAGCCGTGATCGAGCACGAAACGGAGGTTGTTGCCGGCTCCGCAGCCCAGCTCGAGAACGTCGGTCGACGCCAGGTCGCGCCCACGCGTCGCGTGGATCATGTCAGAGACAAGTTCGGTGAATGGCCAGCGGTTCAGGGCCAAGCCGCGGCCGTAGATGTCGTTCTCCCAGTCGGTGCTGTGGATCATCGATGGTGGTCTCCCGGGATCAGGTATCGAGCTTCAGGTCGAAGTAGAGCTCGGCCTCCGCACCGTAGCTGTGCTTGTCGCTGCCGCGATGGGGCGAGTTGGCGCCGACGAAGTCGTACCGTTGCGCGTCCATGTCTCGCGCGGCCATGATGCACTGCAGCGTGCCGAAGGCATTGAGCCGGGCTTCCCGCCACGCGTGGTCCGATGCGCCAAGCACCGCATACGCGCATCCCTTGGCGACGAGGATGATCCACACGGCGCGCGCAATCCCGTCGTCGCCGATTCCGAACGTCAGCACGCGTCCGTGACCTCGCGACGCCAGCTCGACAAGTGCCTCCACCTCTCCCATGCGTCGTTCGGCAACGTGGGCCGCACCTTGGACAGCGAGCGTGTTCCGGTAGAGCGCCTTGACGCGGTCGGCACCTGCCGCAGGCAGGAGGACCGGTCCCTTGGCCGATGCTGCGCGCGCCTCCTTCCGACGGGTGCGGCTGAAGTGATCGAGCAGTCCCTCCTCGCGATCCGGGAAAGGGCCGTCGATCACGGCGGTGTAGCGAGGCAGCGCCACCGGACGGCGTCCGTCGGCGCCATGCCAAAGCCACGACCGCAGGTCGTGTTCGCCCGGCATCGTGCTCCACTCGAGTGTCCCGAAGACCCCGGTCAGCGCATCCAGCATCGTGCCGTGGATGGCCGCATCCCGCACCAGCCGACGTCGCGGCGATGGGTCTGGATCGCCGATCCGGATGGGACCCACGTAGTTGCAGAGCTCAGGCGCCTTGAGGCGCCCAGAGGCGTCGACGCATGCGGGCCACAGCCACGCCGGTTGTCCCGACTCCCGGGCAAGCCACCATCGGACCTCGCGCGCGATACGCCCAAGCACTTCCGGGTGGGTGAATGCACTCGCGCGGCGCACTTCATTCCAGAGCATGAGCGCCTGCCCATCGTCGATCTCCTCGAGCTCGACCGTGAAGTCGCTTGCCTTCATCGCCTGCTGCACTCTACCTACGCCCGCTCATGCCGGTCGACCGTTCGCACGGCTCGGCCGCCGCCGACACGAGCTCCGCAATCGCGATCCGCTCGCACAGGTCGATCTCGGGTCGCGCCTCGATCAGGCGTGCAAGGCGCGCGAGATCCGCCCCGTCGTCGACCGCGAGCGATACGCGAGGAAGCGCACGGAGCGCGGAGGGAATCTCCTCCACCGCGTACGCGGACCCGCTCCCGTAGAAGCCGGCCGTCACGTGCTCATGCTCCTCCGGCGACCGGGCGCTTGCGTGGGCGCGCTCGAGCGCCCCGGTGCGGATCACCTCCATGGTCAGTCCCGGCGGCACCGGGCTGGACAGCGCATTCGTCACCAGGTCGCACGGCTCGGCTCGCGCCAGCCGCTCATGCATGAGCGACATGCCCCGGTGCGTGTCAGCAAGGGGCAGGAACGGGCGATCGCCGCACAGGCGTGCGAAGGCGTCGAATCCGGCGGCTCGTGCGGCGTGGCATGCACGGTCAAGCACGTCGTCAAGGCTTCCCCGGAACGCCGCCACCCCGAGTTGTTCCGCCGCCGCGCAAAGGCGGTCGTCGCTCGGGTCCGACGAGGTCGCAAGCACCAGCGGGTAGGGGAGTGTGCGGGCACGCGCGACCACACGCTCGAGGAGCGTGGTCGGCCCGATCGGCATCAGCATCTTGCCAGGGAGCCTGCTGGAGGACATGCGGGCAAAGAGGATGATGCCGAGCTGTGGAGTCATTCCGGCTCCACAGCCGGATCAATCGTGATCAATCCGTGCGCGGCCAGCGTGTCCATCGGCTCGTACAGCTCCCAGACAGGAGTGCCGCAGCGGTCGGCGATGTCGAGCAGCGTGTGCGTGCCGTCCGCCAGGGACATCAGGTCAAGCATCGGCCGGACGCGGGCGCTGCTCCCCTTCGTGCTCAGCGAGGGGTACAGCCCGCGCCGCCCGAGCTGCGGTTCGCCGAGGACCCGCGTCCTTGGGCGGCAGTGGCGCTCGATCGCCTCGATCATCGCCTGGTAGGCCCGGAACGAGTCGCCGAGCCCGCGTGGGGTGACGACATGCTCGAGGTCGTCTCCGGAAGTGTGGTACTCGGGGTACGTGCCGTACTTCGATCGCATCACGCTCGCCACCGGCAGGTCGATCCCGGGCGCGCAATAGTTGCTCTCGTCGCTTCCTCGCTCGGACCATCCGTGCTCACGGAAGCTGCCGGCCCTGTGGCGGAGGACATGCCTCGCCACCTGGTCTGCGAGGGTGTTGCCGCGCCTCGAGGGCAGGAGCGACCAGGCCCGCTCGTCGCCGACGCACGTCACATTGAAGCCGGCGACCACGCGGGCGCGCATCTGCGCAGAATGCCTGTGCAGGTACGCGATCGAGCCGATCATCTCGGGCACAAAGAGGATCCGGTACGAGCAGCGGCGCCCGGCAAGTTGGCTGATCCAGAGCGCGAGGTGGGCCGTGACGCACGGCCCGGACAACTCGTTGTTGGCCATCGAGGGATGGCAGCAGTACGTGGACAGCAGCACCTCGTCGTCGGTCCTCCCCGGGATCAGCAGCTCCGCAAGCGTGATGCTGCCCGGAAAGTGGCGTGCGTCGATGCGCGCCCGGTAGGTCCCGGGGACCAGCGACTGCCGTTGCCGGTGGGACATGCAGAATCCCCATCGGCGTTCGTAGTAGGAGGTCACGTACGGCACCGCATCTGGCTGGTCCGGAATCGAGTGGAGGTGCGCCTGAAGCTCGTCAAGCCCGATGGTGCGGTCCACTGCGCACGAGTAGCCCACGACGTGCAGGTTGCTGTTGGCGAAGTCGACAATGCGCCGTCCGTCCGGACCCTCAAGCCAGCCGGCCGCGATCTCCCATTCATCTGGCACGACCCAATCGAGCACCTCGCTGCCGGAGGGCACTTCGATCAGGCGGAGGCCAGGCAGCATCTCCCCGATGATCGAGAGCGATTCACGGAGGCCGCGACCGGAGATCGAACGAGGCATCGGCCACAGTCTGCGTGCCATCTGATGGATGCGCTCGCCGATGTCGCGCTCGACTGTGGGAGATGGATTGCTCGCAGACATCGGGGAGAGAACTCAGGACCGCTGGAGGATGACCAGGAAGTTTCCGGAGTCCCGGATGCCGTCGAAGCCGTCGTGAATCCGGCATCGGTTCCGTGCCGCCAGCCACGAGACTGCATCTGGGGTCCATCCGGTGAAGTGCTGGATTGCCACTGGCTGGTCGGCCGCGTCCAGGATGAGAACGGCAGCGCGCGCACGCGCGAACAGCTGGTCCATGAACGCCCCGGGGTGCTCCAGGTGGTCGAGGTACTGGAACGCCCCGATCGCGTCGTACGACTGCTCCGCCACGTCGTCCCAGCGTTCGCTCGCGACGCGCGTGTTTGTCGCGAGGCGCTCTGTGCAGTGCATCCCGCCTTGCCTGCACCCGGACGACCAGTAGTTCGCCTCCTCGCGCACGAGATGAGTCGCCGCGCAGCCATGCGACGTGGCCCGCTGCAGCAGTCCCCAGAGGGGGCAGCCGACCTCGGCGTACGACCGCAGGCGCCCTAGCCGCGACTCGATGTAATCCCAGAGGACGCTCGCCGAGAAGCCGGAGAAGCGCTTGTAGGGCGCGGGTTCCCGCATGACTTCGCGCAGTCGGCGATCGGCCGCACGCAGCACGGTCACGTCTCCTGCCTCGATCGCGCCGACCATCCGAGCGGATTCATCCGTGCCCGCGATCTCCGGAATGGAGTCGATGATCGACGCGAGCGATCGCCGGTACCGGCGGATCCCGCCCTCGTCGCCTGCGTCGATCGCCTGTCCGTACGCGGTCACCTCGACCTGGAAGTGTGCGGGCGTGAAGCGCCCGGAGAGGACGTCCCATCCCCGCGGGTGGGACGGTACGCACTCGCCGAAGAGGCGCTCTAGCACGTCCTGCGGGAACCAGTGATCCTTGTGGATCAGGCCGCAGTTCATGCAGAGTACGTTGCGGACATGCGCGAGCAGTTCCTGTTCGGGCACACCAACGAGGGGTGCGAGCATCTCCGAGTACAGGTTCTGCGGCGGCGTGGAGTGCGCTTCGTGACGTGGGCTGCCGCAGAGCGGGCAGGACGCGACCGGTGCAAGCGTGTCCATCTAGGACTCCGTCCCACGGGCGGAGTCGCCGCCGCGTTCGCCGGTACGGCACGGATCCGGCCACCATGCATGTGCGCCCTGCGGCGGCAGGCGCCTTGCCTTCGCCAGCCCATCCTTGAGGAGACCGAGTTCGGTCATCCTCGCATGGCGCGGCAGGTTGGAATGTGAGATGGGCTGTGGCACGCGTCAGACCCGCGTTAACTGTACCGATTCGCCGCGTCGCGCCGCGGGGATGCCCTGCGTCACTCGAGCTCGATCGCCTCGAAGGCCGCGGTATCGCGCGCGACCCGGCGGCCAACGATCTCCTTGAATCTCCGTGCATCGATGCCGTGGTTCGGACGCAGTGCAACGAGGTCCTCGGCCCGGATCGACTCGCCGGCGCGCAGCGCCCGGCGGCTGTAGAGCGCCCGACGGAAGGATGTCACGTGCCCCGTGCCGATCTCGCACGCCATCGGGCGCTTGTCGCCATCGCCCAGCAGCGCCGTCAGTCGATCGACTTGGGAGGACAGCTCGCGAACCTCATCCAGAGTGAGCGACACCTGGTGGTCGCGGAACGTCCTGCCCTCCCGTGTGTCCGTGAAGTGGAACTCGAGGATCCGCGCACCTCGCGCCGCAGCAGCGATGAGCGCGAGGTTGCCCCTGGTGTGGTCTGAGTAGCCGACGTCGAGCCCCGTCGCCTCGCGCAACGTGTCCATCGCCCTGAGGTTCGCCGCATCGTCATCGATCGGATACATGGCGGTGCACTGCATGAGCGCGATGTGACCGTGCCCCGCATACCGGGGATTCGCCGCGCGCACAAAACCCACCGTGTCCACCACGTCCTGAAGGGTCGACAGCCCCGTCGATAGCACGATTGGCTTTCCCGTCGCGGCGATGGACTCGAGGAGCGGCCAGGCCGTCAGGTCGCCCGAGCCGACCTTGTGGAAGTCCAGGTACTCGTCGATCCACTCGATCGCAGTGGCATCCCACACAGAGGCGCAGTAGCCCACGCCTGCGCTCCGGCAGCGACGCGCGAGCAAGAGGTGCTGCTCCCGACTGAGCGAGAACCGATCGAAGTGGCGGTGCCTGTCCGGAGACTCGACCGGGCT
>JBIIIL010000016.1:0-19961 GCA_044234825.1 Phycisphaerales bacterium | reverse complement strand
GATGACTCAGGGGCTCGATGTCCCGCGTGTGACCCGATATGCGTCTGGCGTGGCGCCCGTCACGCTCACAGCCCCATGATCGAGTAGCCGCTGTCGACGTAGATGACCTGCCCGGTGATGCCGGCCGACAGCGGGCTCAGCAGGAACATGCCGGTGTCGCCGACCTGCTCCGTGGTGATGTTGCGGCGCAGCGGCGCCTTCCTCTCGACCCAGTCCAGGATGTCGCTGAAGCCGCCCACCGCCATCGCGCTGAGCGTGCGCATCGGGCCGGCGGAGATGCAGTTGACCCGGATCCCCCTCTCGCCGAGCTCCATCGCGAGGTAGCGGTTCGTCGCCTCAAGCGCCGCCTTCGCGACGCCCATCACGTTGTAGCCGGGCACCGCCTTCTCCGCACCGTAGTACGACAGCGAGATGATCGAGCCGCCATTGGGCATGAGCGGCGCCGCACGGTGCGCCATCGCGGCGAGCGTGTAGGCCGACAGGTCCATCGCTTGCGTGAATACCTGCCGCGGCGTGGCCGTGAACATGCCTGCCTTCAGCCAGTCCTTCTCGGCAAACGCGATCGAGTGGACGATGAAGTCGATGGAGCCGAAATCCGACTTGATCTTGGCGAAGACGGCGTCGAGCTCCTCGTCCTTGCCGGCGTCCATCGGCATCAGCCATGGGCTCTCGTTGCCCAGCTGCGCGATGGTCTTGCGCACCCGCCGCTCCATGTTCGCACCCAGCGGCAGGTAGGTGTAGATGCACTCCGCGCCCTCGCGCAGGAGGCTCTGCGCGATGCCGTAGGCCGCGCTGTAGTCGTTGGCGATCCCCACCACCAGTCCACGCTTTCCCGTCATCAGTGCCATAGGTGCGCAAGGGTAGCGCCAGACACGGTCGCGCTGCGGCTGGCGAAAGGGTGCCGTACCGCATGCGGGACCACACGCCTGTGGAGCTAGGCACGCGGGCTCGCGGACGATGAGGTGGGCGCGATCACGTGCGATGGATCCGCAAGATCGGCCTCCAGCCCCTCCTTGAGGCGCTCCGCGCGCAGCTCCTCGACCACCGCACGCTGGACTGCGATCCTCTTGGGGTCCACCTTGGCCTCCGCAGGCGCCTGCTCGAGGTAGCGCAGCAGCCTCAGCGCAATGTCCCACCGGATCTGGGACGTGAGCAGCGGACGGGTCCGGATCGCATCCCGCTGCACCGCATCGAGCTCCGTGAGGGAATCGGCCCAACGCCCCTGCATGGCGATCGCCTGCGACAGATCGACTCGGCAGCGCAGCACCGCGATGTCGCCAGGGTCGAGCCCAGCTGCGCCAGATGTCCCGCGCGTGCGGCGCTCGATCACCATGAGCAGGATGCGCTCTGCAGCGCCCGGGGCGCCTGCGAGCCTGTGAACGGACGCAAGGGCGACATGCGCGTCGAGCACCTGCTCGTCGTGCGGACCCGACCTCGCCTCCAGCTGGCCCACCGCGCCCTCTGCGAGGCGCAGCGCCTCCGCGAGGTCCGCATCCCGGCCTGATGATCCCAACGACCCCGCATTGCGGGCAATCGCCACCGACAGGCCAATCAGGCCCTCATAGTGGGCCCGGGGCCTGAAGGGCATGCTCTCCCCGATCGCGCGGGACCTTCGCTGGATCGCGAGCGCCTCATCCCGCAGCGCCGCATCGCCCTCTGCGAGCTGCTCGATCAACACGGCGAGGTTGCCGCGGCTCTCGAAGGACATCGGGTGGGTCTCGCCATTGACGGACTCGTCGATCCGGTTTGCCTCGCGCAGCGCCGCGATGCCCCGCTTGACCTTCCCCTCATCCCCGTAGGCACTGGCGAGCGTGAGGCCAAGGTTGGTGAGCACCGCCGCACGGAGCCTCGGATGCGCACCCGGAACTGCATCAAGCCGCTTGAGCGCCTCGCCGAGCCGTGCCTCGCTCGCCGACAGGTCACCTGCCTCGCGCAGCAGGTCTCCGAGCGTCGCAAGGTCGGATATCGCGGCCGCAGACAGCGGGTCCTGCGCTGACGCGGAGGACACGACATCCTCCATCATCGCGATGGCCTGTTCGCGCTGACCTGCGTCGGCATGCGCCATTGCGAGAACTCGCTTCGACGCAATGGTGTCCGGATCATCGAGCCCAAGCGCGGCCGAGCGCCGGGCCAGCAGCGACTCGTGGTCGCGCACGATCGATGCGCGGTCGTCGCCTGCCGCCATGCGCGCGCGAAGCGAGCACTCGAGGGCCTCAAGCGCGCGGCGGTCGTCGTCTCCACCGGTTGCGGCATATGCCTTCGCCGCCTCGTCGAAGAGCGACTTCGCGCTCTCGCCGTCCCCAAGATCCAGGAATGTGCGTCCGAGCGCCATCATCAGGCCCGCCTGCACCTCCGGCTCCCTCGCGTAGTCACGGCGCGCAGCGTCGGAGGCCTGCGCCAGGATGACCTGCCTGATCAGGTTGTAGGCCACATCCGAGGGGTTCACCGCGCCAAGCAGCTCGGCAAGCGCTGCGGCGGAGCGCTCGATGTCCTGCGGACCCGCGCCACGGAGCGCAAGGTTTGTGCGGTGCTGCCGGAGGATCTCGGAGAACATCGCAATGCCGGACTGCTCCTGCCCTACGGTCGCGAGCTGCGCGTGCTGAAACTCGAGCACGTCACGCATATTGCGCTCGCGGCGCTCCGCGAGCGCCCGCGCGCGGGCCTCGGCCATCCAGGAGATCGTGCTCACCACGGCTGCGCCGGTCACCGTGAACGCCAGCAGAGCCGCCACGGACACTGCCACGCGGTGCCTGCGCAGGAACTTGCGGATGCGGTACGCCGTTGACTCAGGCGCGGCGTTGAGCGGGCGCCCTGTCAGGTAGTTGCGGATGTCCAACGCGAGTTCGTGAGGCGACGCGTAACGCTCCGCGCGCTCCTTTCGCATCGCCTTGAGCGGGATCCACTGGAGCTCGCGCTTGAGCAGCGACGCGAGCGACTCGAGACGCTCGGATCGCGCGGTCGCCACCTTGCTTGCGGCTGCGGCATCTCGCGTGGCCATCGTCGACAGCCTCGTGGCGGGGGCGGGCGGATCGACCTCGCGGATGATGCGCTGGATCTCGCGGAAGGCACGGCTGCGCAGGTCGCGTGGCTCGAAGGGCAACGACCCGCAGAGCAGCTCATAGAGCACCGCGCCAAGGCTGTACACGTCGCTGCGCGTGTCGATGTCTGTGGCATCAGGCTCCGCCTGCTCGGGGCTCATGTACTCGGGCGTGCCGAGCATCTGCCCTGTCTCGGTGAAGATGGTGCGCTCGGTGAGCCGCTGCGTGAGAGCCTTCGCAATGCCGAAGTCGATGACCTTGACGACGGGGCGGTCATCGTCGCCCCGGTGCACCAGGATGTTCGATGGCTTCAGGTCCCGGTGGATGATGCCCTTGGTGTGCGCATGCTGCACGGCCTCGCACACCTGCAGGAACACGGCAAGCCGGTCGCGGATGGCCATCTTCCGCGCGTCGCAGAATGCCGTGATGGGCGCGCCCTTCACGTACTCCATCGCGAAGTAAGGCCTTCCTTGCGCCGTGATTCCCCCATCGAGCACGCGCGCGATGTGGGGGTGGTTCATGATCGCCAGCGCCTGTCGCTCCTGCTCGAAGCGGGCGATGACGGCATTGGAGTCCATCCCCGCCTTGATCACCTTTAGCGCCACCTGCTGCACGAACGGCTCGCGGCGCTCCGCGAGCCACACCACGCCGAACCCGCCCTCCCCGAGCAGCGAGATCAGCGAGTAAGGGCCGACATGGTCGCCCGGCGACTCGCCGGCGCGACCGCCACCACCGGAAGATCCAGCCCCCCCGCTGCCTCCGATGACCGTATCGTCGCGCGAATGGGCGTCATGCGGATCACCGGGCGCGTGGCCTCCGTCACTCACTGACACGGTCCCCAGTTGGCGAGCAGGAAGGCGAGATCCACACCGTCGACAGTGCCGCTGGAGTTTATGTCAGCCGGACCGGGCATGCCCCACCCCGCGAGCACAATGCTCAGGTCCACGCCGTCACGATCGCCGTCACCGTTGACGTCCGCGATGCACGCGGAGGAGCTCGGATCGCCGACATACGGGATGGCCGAGGGACCGCCGCCCCCTGCAAGGCTTGACCCCACCCCGGCATCCACCAGGAACAGGTCCTCGCTCCCGACGCCGTCCAGGTTTCCGCGAGTGCTCAGGACCGGCTTCTCAGCCTCGTCGAGGTCGCGCTGGGCTCCGATGGTGAGCGGGCGCCCCGGACCAGGTGTGTCGATGGCGATCAGCGTGGCCTTCGTGCCGCCACCCGCGGTCGAGTGAACGCTCACGAGATCTCGCACGCGATCGTTGTCCGTGTCGACAAGCGAGACGTCACGCCCCGACGTGGCTCCGATGGGCGCGATCGGCACCGGTAGGCCGACACCAAGTCGGCTGCCGCGGAAGAGCGTCACGATCGGCATCGCGGTGCCGACACCCTGCGACTGCGGACTCGCGTTCGCGGTCACGATGTCGATGTAGGTGTCGCCATCGATGTCTGCGGCATCGGCTTGCATCGGCACAGCCGGCACATTGACGGACTGCGTGATCACGTACAGGCCTTGCGCATTGGGCGTCAGCACGGACAGGAATCCTGCATCAGATCCGCCGATGTTCGCCGCGCTGTTTCCCGCGGTGCCGAGCTGGCGGCCCCGGCGCACCAGCGTGTTCGGCGATCCCGAGATCGGGATGACCTGAGGGGTCTGGACGCTTGGAGGGTTGAACACCTTGATGGAGGGTCCCTCTCCGCCAGGCGCGCTCGAGCCTCCGCTGCCCATGCCGACGCCCGGCGATCCAGGACCGGACCATGCGAGCGACGAGGAGGACTCTGGCGGAATCACCACCGCACTGAGCGGGTTGCCGCCCACCGGAAGTACGGCACCCGCCGTGAACGGCTCGCCGCCCTGCGTGCTGCCCGAGAACGCGTTGAGGTAGATCCTTCCAGTCTGGTCGCTGCCCACGCACACGACCGCGTCAATGCGACCATCGAGGTTGATGTCCCCCACCGCGAGGCACTGCGGCTTCGGAGGCGTGCTGACCTGGACGCTCGTGCCGCCGAGGTTGCCCGCACCGTCGTTGAGCAGCACCTGAAGCCTTCCAGGCTGCGACGATCCCATGTCAATGGCAAGCGCGAGATCATCGAAGCCATCCCCGTTCCAGTCCATCGCCTCAGCCGCTACCGCGTTGCCGGAAAAGGAGTCCGAAGAGCCGCCCGTCAGCGATGCCCCGCCCGGAAGGTCAAGCAGCCTCAACGAGTAGGCGGTGCCGCCTCCGAGCGAATCCGCCGAGACGAGGGCGAGGAACTTGCCGGGCGGCGGTGGCACCGACGTCTGGATGACGTCGAAAGATCCCTTGGGTTCGCCCGTAGTCAGCACAGGCACGTTGAGATTTGCAGGCAGCACCGATGCGCCCGATCCGAGCAGCCACACCCGACCCGCCATGTCCGCAATGCCGGACACCGCGATCGAGTGGTTGCCCCACGTCGAGGGTGCCGACAGGTCCACCGGGACGATCAGGGTGGATCCGCTCCGCACCATCAGCGTTGCGCACTGCGCATTGCACTGAGCCCCCACGCTGCCATAGGTGCCAAGGTCCACGGTCGACAGTGCGCCCGGCACCTGCGGCCCTCCACCGTTGGACCAAGTCCAGATCTCCACGTTCGCCCACCCTGCACCGCCCGAGTTGAGTGTTGCGGTGCCCGATCCGCCAGAGTTGCCGCACGAGCTTGCGCCCGGCTCAAGCAGGGCGAGCGCGTGCGCCCCTGCAGCAATCTGGGTCACGCGACTGAGGTTGGCGGGGACCGGCGTGTAAAAGGGCTCCCATCCGACCACAGTGCCGTCAGCCTTCAGCGCGAGCGTGAAGTTCTCGCCAGCCGCGATCTGCATGACCCCGGACAGGCCATCCGGCACGTTGCACTGGCCTGCTGAGTTGAGTCCCCAGCAGGACACCGTGCCATTGGATCGCAGGGCGGCGGAGTGGTTGTGGCCGCCAGCGACCTGAACCACAGAGGCGAGTCCCGGCGGGACAATCGACTGTCCATAGTTCGGCCACACCTGAGAATTCGTCTGGCCCGCACCCCATGCGACAACGGTGCCGTTGGATCGCAAGGCGAGGCTGTGATAGCCACCCGCCGAAACGCCAATCACTCCATTGAGGCCGAAGGGCACTGTCCGTTGCCCGTACTCGTTCGATCCCCAGCAGCGCACCGTGCCACCAGTCAGCATGGCCATTGAGTGGCTGGCTCCGGCAGACACTCGACTGACGCCCGATAGGTCGGAAGGCACCGAACACTGCTCTGAGGCGTTGTTGCCCCAGCACACCACCGTCCCGTTGGACTTGAGCGCCATCCCGTGGTAGCCGCCTGTGCTGGCTTGCACGACGCTCGAGAGTCCATCCGGCGGATCTGCCGCACCAGAGGAGTAGCCGCCCCATGCCTCCACAGTGCCATCTGCCCTGACGGCTACGGAGGTACCTGCTCCAGCGGAGATCTGCACCACGCCGAGGGTCGAGCGAGGGGGCTCACACTGACCGGAGAAGTTCCCTCCCCAGCACACGATGGTCCCATCCGACTTCGCGGCCATGACGTGATATGCGCCCGTCGCAACTCGGGTGACACCAGAGAGCCCCGCGGGCACTGAACGCTGACCGAAGGAGTTGTCGCCCCAGCACTCGACGGTGCCGTTCGATCGCAACGCCACGCTGTGGCGCTCGCGGGCAGCAATCTGGATCACCCCTGACAGTCCCGGCGGAACGCTGCACTGACCCTGCGCACCAAGCCCCCAGCACTCGACGGTCCCGTTCGATCGCAACGCCATCCCGTGAGCGAATCCAGCACTGACTTGCGTGACGCCGCTGAGATTCCCCGGAGGGTTGCGTTGACCGAATGAGTTGCTGCCCCAGCAGCGAACACTTCCCCCGGTCGTGGCAGCGACCACGAAGTCCTTCCCAGCCGCGATGGACGTCACCAGCGGCAGGTCCGGCGGCACGACACACTGCGAAAAGTTGTTCCTCCCCCAGCATCTCACGACACCGTCAGCTTGGAGCGCGGCACAGAAGGATTCGCCTAGGGAGATGCTCTTGACAGCGCCGATCCCCGGCGGCACCTCGCAGCATCCATCAAAGTTGTCACCCCAGCAGACCACGCTGCCATCGGCCTTCACGGCCGCGCGGTGCAGCGACCCCGCAGCGATCTGAGTGACTCCGCCGAGACCTACGGGCATCGGGATGCCGTAGCCCGCCCAGCCCCAGAACGCCACCGTCCCGTCCGCACGAAGGCCGAGGCTGAAGTCAGCACCGCCCGCGACATCGGCGAATCCGATTAGGGACGTGGTGCCCGTCGATAGCTGGTTTGGACTGTTGCGCTGCCATGCCACCACCTGGCCTTGGCCGAGCGCATGGTGCGATGCAGACAGGGCTGCGAGCCCGCCAGCGCAGATGGAGAGCGACCTCAACCCTGTCCTCGCCGGACGCGGACGCACATGCTCGGAATTCGGCATCTGTGTTCTCCCAGGCAACCACGAATGGACTGTCCCGCATGGACAGGTCAACCACCGTTTGAACGGGACGTTGCCGCCCGTGACTGCCACGAAAAATCGTGCGTTGGGTCCCGGGAAACGCGGCCCACGTGGATGTCTAATGGACACATCGTGGAATCGCCCCCCCGCCAAGCCGAAGAGGGTCCGCTGGAGCCGCAGCGCGCGCCCTTCGAGGCCGTTGGCGCCAAGATCGGTCCCTACCGCCTGGCCGAGCAGGTCGGCCGCGGCGGCTTCGGCACGGTCTGGCGGGCGGTCCGAGAGGCTCCCTTCGAGCAGCAGGTCGCGGTCAAGCTGATCAAGCTCGGCATGGACTCCGAGGCCGTGCTCACCCGGTTCGATCACGAGCGCCGGGCGATGGCCCTGATGGACCACCCGGGCATCGCGCGCGCCATCGATGGCGGCATCACCGATCGCGGACGCGCCTACTTCGTGATGGAGTTTGTCGATGGCCTGCCCATCACCGACTACTGCGACCGGCACACGCTCTCGCTGCACGAGCGCGCGCTCCTGCTCGCGCAGGCGTGCGACGCGGTGCAGCACGCGCACCAGCGCGGCATCATCCATCGCGACCTCAAGCCCTCGAACATCCTGGTGCGCAGACGCGACGACGGCACGCCTGAAGTGAAGATCATCGACTTTGGCATCGCGAAGGCACTCACGTCGTCCGAGCGCGGACTGACCGTGACCGAGGCTGGGGAGCTCGTCGGCACTCCGGAGTACATGTCACCCGAGCAGGCCGACGTCGACGGCGGCACTGCGGACACCCGGTCCGACGTGTGGAGCCTCGGAGCGGTCCTCTACGAGCTGCTCGCGGGGATCCCGCCCTTCGGCGCGATCGCTGGCTCCGACACGCAGCGGACCGGCGTCATGCGCCAACTGCGCGAGGCCGCGGTGCCTCGGCCTCGCACGCGCGCAGCATCGTGCGGCGAGCCAGCAGCAGCCGCGCGGCGCACCACGCCTGCGCGGCTTGCGCAGTCGCTCCAGCGTGAACCCGAGTGGATCTGCCTGAAGGCGCTCAGACGCGATCCTGAGGAGCGATACGAGTCTGCGGGCGCGCTGGCTCGGGACCTGCATCACTGGGTACGTGGCGACCCCGTTCAGGCCGGACCGGAGAGCGCCGCGTACAGGCTTCACGCATACGCCCGGACGCACCGCACCCAGGTGGCTGCAGCAGCCGCTGTGGTCCTCTCGCTTGTGGCTGCGACCGCCACGTCGACCTGGTTCGCGCTCCGCGAGTCCCGCGCGCGCGCCGAGTCCGAGGCGCGCGCTGCGGAGACGGCGCGCATCGCGGAACTGCAGGCTGACGTCCTCTCCCGCATCGACCCCGCGTGGGTGGGTGCGGCAATCGTCCAGGATGCGCTCAACCGGCACCGTGACGTGCTCGTGGCCACGGAACCCGACGCTTCCGTGCGGAAGCCCCTGCTCGCCACGATGTACCGCGAGATGGTCAAGCTCAACAAGGCGGACATCGGGCGGGACGTCATCGACCGGTGGATCGTCACGCCGACAGAGACGTCCATCGAGGAGCGGCTCGCGGACATGCCGCTCGCGGCGGCGCAGCTGCGCCATCAGGTCGCTGCGAGGCGCTGGGTGCTTGGCCAGCTTGACGCCGCGGACGCGCTGGCCCGACGCGCGCTTGCGGAGCGCGAGCGGTCCCTCGGCGAGGGTGCGGCACCTACGCTGGACACCGTTCACCTTCTGGGGATGATTGCGTGGTCGCGCGGCGACCTTGACGCTGCAACCGCCCTGCTCAAGCGTGCGCGCGACGGGCGGCTGGCCCTCCTCGGGAGTCGCCACCCCGATTCGATCGAATCCGCCACGCAGCACGCCAACGCGACCGTGGCCAGCGGCCGTGCCGCCGAGGCCCTGTCCGAGCTGCGGGATCTGCTTGATGTGCAACGCGATCTGCACGGCGAATCATCCGCGCAGGCGGCGGGTGCGATGCGGGACCTTGGACACGCCCTAGCCGAGACAGGTGCGCACGAACAGGCCATTCCGCTGCTGCGCGCCGCGTGGCAGAGGCGGGTTGAGCTGATCGGACCGAAGGCGCCCGGGACCGTCCACACGCACGCGATGCTGGCCTGCAGCCTTGAGAGGGCCGGCAATCGTGCCGAAGCGATCACCCTTCTCGCAGAGGCGCTCGCCCTCATGGAGCGCTCTCACGGCACGCACGACCTCCTCACATTGAGCTACCGCACGAGGCTTGGCGAGATGCTCCTCGATGAGGGCAAGGTCGGGGACGCGAAGGTGCAGCTCGAGCAGGCCATGAGCGGACTGTTGCGCAGCCTCCAGCCGGATCATCCCTCCGTCCGCAGCTGCAGTCAGCTTCTCGAGCGCGTCCGTGCGCGTGAAGAAGCGCGCGCCACCCCACCGGTTGGCAACTAGCGGCGTCCGACGGGGAACTCTTGGGCGGTGCGCGACTGGCCGCGAGGGCCCGTCGCCGAGAGAGGTACATTGGGAACATGCAACGCCGCCGCCCTCATCGAACCACATCGGCGCGGCTCGCGGAGTCGCGGAAGTCCGGTCGAGGTGCGGCGCGTCCGGTCAAGGCCACGAGGCGGACCGCGCAGGATGCGGCACTTCCGCTGAGCGCCTTGGTGGACCGCAACTACCCAGAACTGCGCCGCATTGCGATACGGGAGCTGAAGTCAGCCCGCGCGAGCCGCACGATGTCGCCGACGTCGCTCGTATCCGAGTCGGTCGTGCGACTCATGCGCCAGCGATCCGTGCCCGCGGAGTCCTCTCACCTGCTCGGCCTCGCGAGCATCCTCATGGTGCAGGCCATCTCCGATCGCGCGAAGATGCGGAGGGCCATCAAGCGGGGCAAGCAAGTCCAGCACCGACCGCTCACGAGCGATGTCCAGAGGGACCGCCGGAAGGACTCCGGCGACGCCGGCCATCGCGCCGTGGGGATCTCTCCGGTGGCGCTTCACCAGCAGCTCCTGAACGCGATGGCGGGGCTCATGAGGACGCATCCGCGGATGATGGAGATCGTTACGCTCCACCTCGTGCTCGATGTCCCGATACCGCGAGTAGCCGAGCTGCTCGGCGTCAGCGAGCGCACCTGCTACCGCGAATGCGCCGAGGGCCGGCGCAAGCTTGCCGCGAGGCTCGATCGCCATCCCGCGTAGGCCGATGTCTCACCGGCCAGACTCCACCCAGCACGTCGATGCGCTGCTGCGCAGCCTTGGGGAGCGGGTGCGCCACGGCGATCTTGGGCGCCTGCTGCGATGCGGCCCCTACACCCTCCTGCAGCTGATCGGTCGGGGGGGCATCGCATCGGTGTACGCGGCGGTCCGCGACGGGGAGGACAGGCCGCGCTACGCCATCAAGGTGTTCGATCCAGGTGTCGACGCCGAGGAGCTGCTCGCGAGGTTCGCGCGCGAGCACACGATCATCCGTGGCATCAGCCACCCTCGCATCGTCCATGTGATCGACTCGGGCATTCAGGAGACCGGGCAGCCGTGGTTCGCGATGCCCCTCGTGAACGGCATGCCCGTCACGAGAGAGGCTGACGCGCACCGGCTTGGCATGGCGGAGCGGCTGCTGCTCGCCGAGCGCGCATGCGAGGGCGTCGCCGCCGCGCACGCGGCCCAGGTCATCCACCGCGACATCAAGCCCGGCAACATCGTCGCGTCGTGGGATGAGGCCGGCCCTGAGGTGAGGCTGATCGACTTCGGGATCGCGCGCGCGATCGCAAGCGGTGATCGGCGCATCACGCCCGCAGGCGCCCTTCGCCGCATGGGCACGCCCGACTATATGGCGCCGGAGCAATGGTCCGACGGCATCGCAGCGTGCGACGCTCGAGCCGACGTCTTCTCGACGGGGATGCTGATCGCCGAGCTTGCCTCCGGCACCATCGCGCGCCAGACGAGCGCGCCTTCGGCGCGATCCGCATCACGGCGCAGCGCCTCAAGCCGTCACGCGCGTGTCGCACCGGGAACCCCCTGCGCGCCGTCCGAGTCGCTCGAGCGCCTGATCGACGCGGATCCCGGGGCCGCCGCGGACCTGGCTCACGTGCGACGCATGCGCAGCGCTCGGGAGCTGCAGGAGGCGGTGCGGTCGCTGATCGATCCGCTTGTCGCGCCCATGCTGGCGAAGGATCCAGCCGGACGTCCACCGGACGCTCGCGCCGCGCTGCCGATGATCGAGGCGACGCGGCGGGCCATGTAGCGCACGCGGCAGGATTCGAACCTGCAACCCTCGGTTCCGAAGACCGATGCTCTATCCGTTGAGCTACGCGTGCGGAGACGCGCAGTCTAGCGTCGGGCAGAGCGGATCATGGGCGCACGTGCGGCACGGCAGTCAACCGCGGCGCACACCCCGTGACCCGGAAACCGAGCAGGTTCAGGGCTGGCCGCCGGCCCAGCCAAGCTCGACCGGATCCGCGCGCTCGCACGTGTCGAGGATGCCATTGCCGTCGGCATCGGGCTGGAATCCCATCGCGATCTCGTCGCTGTCACGCATGCCGTTGCGGTTGCAGTCGAGGTAGCAGTCGCTGAAGCGCGCGCCGGTGGTGTCGATCATGTCGCCGACTACCGCGTCGCCCGCGATGCCGCACAGCGTGCTCTCGCGCAGGCGGACGTGAGCGCCCTCGCTGAAGAGGCCGTACGCCATCTCGCTCGTGTTGCCGCTGAAGTCGCATCGGAAGAGGTCGGCGGTGCCGCCGCGCAGGTACGCCGCACCACCCGACTCGATGCAGGAGTTGCCCGCAAACGACGAGCCCGACGCGAACACGTCGGTCCGCTCCGCCCACATCCCGCCGCCCCATGCGCCGCTTGTGGTGCGGTTGGCCGTGATGCGCGTATCGATGACCTGGAGCCGGCCGCCTTCCGCGAAGATGCCGCCGCCGAACGTGCCGGCCGCATTGCGGGAGACGGTGCAGCTGACCAGCGTCGTGTCGCCAGCCATCGCACGGACACCGCCGCCGGCGACTGGGGACTGGTTCGAGTCGAGAGTGCATCCGAAGAGCGACACCTCGCCGCCATTGTTGAACACCCCGCTGCTGGCGTTGCGCTCGATGCGCGCATCGCGCACCGAGACGTCGGCGCCCTGGACCGCGATGCCATGGCCGCTCTCTCCGTGGCCGCCAGAGATCGTGAATCCCTCGATGCGGGTGCCGCGCGCGAGCGCACCCTCGATGCCCACGACCGGTCCGGGCGAGCCCGTACCTGAGATGGTCGTGCGGTCGGCGCCGGACACGCCGCGCAGGGTGATGGCCTTGTCGCGGATGCAGATGCGCTCATCCCAGAATCCAGGCGCCACAACGACCGTCTCGCCTGGCAGGGCCGCGTCGATCGCCGCCTGGATGGTCGGCTGGTCCTCGGGCACGCGATGCATGCCGGGAATGGCGGGCAGGAGGGTGCCTCGGGGAGACACGACCGAGGCACCCTCCAGCGTCGCCGGGAACGAGCCCCAGTAGAGCGACACCATCGAACCTGTGAGGACCAAAACTCCAATCCCCACACTACGCCATCCATTCCCCTTACCGCTCCGAGAACCGTTCGATGATGTCGTCATGGCGCTGCTCCGTTTCGCTTGCGGCAGGCGCGCACAGAAGCGCCTTACCGACACTGTCGCATTCGGCGCGTCCCGCTCCAAGCGGGATGGGCCCTGTTCCGTCGTGCCGTTGGTTCGGCACGCCAGAGGCCCCACTTGCGCCGCATGGCGAAAATGGCGCGACATTCGCCAAATGCGCCGCGAATCGCCTTGACCAGGTCCTTCCCAGATGCGAGGGGCCAGAGCCGTAGGATCCCGCCCATGCGCCGATGGCGCGCCCTGCTGCTAGCCCTTGCCGTGGCCACGTCGGTCGCGGCCCTCCTCGGCTGCTCTCGGGAAGACAGCAGGCTCGAGTCGGTGCCGCGACCCGTGCTCAGCCGAGACCTCGTCCTGTGGTCGCGGATGCTTGGGGTGGACATCACGCAGGTGGACTGGCGTGCCGCCGACGCTGCGCTCGAGGCGTACTCGTCCGAACTGAGCGTCCCGCGCACGCGCGTGGCAGAGACGCTCGCGCGCGCACTTGCCGATGCGCCTCCGTCCAAGGGTTCCGAGCTCGAGTCATACCGCCTCGAGGACGACGATGCGCTGCGCCGCGCGGCGAACATCGCGGGGCAGTGGCACGAACAGCTCCGCGCGCGTGACGACAGCCTCTTCGGGTCACTCGCGGGCGTGCGCGGCATCGGCCCCGACGTTGCCGAGCTCATGCGGCAGCTGCGCGCCATCGATCGCGCGCGCATGGCATGCTCGTTTGCGGGAGGCGACCTGGGGCCGCCCGATGCGCTGGGCGATGCGCTGCGGGACACGGTGGCGCGCGATGCCGTCGATCCTCCCGCTGCACGGCAAGCGGTCCGGGATCATGCCGCACGCAGCGCTGCGGCACTCGATTCGCTCCGCCGAGCCGTGCTCGAGGACTCATGGCAGGTGGCTGCGGCAGCACGGGATGCGCACATCGCCGCGCAGGCACAGATTGACGCTGATCCCGCCAGCGGTGATGCCGATGCGGCGAATGGGGACGATGGCCGGCAGCGCGCGGTGTCGCGCACCTGGGAGGCCATCACCAGCGCACGCAACGAGGCGCAGGCGGTGCTTCGCGACGCCACAGTCACGCAACTCCTGGACTGCGAAGCGGCCATCTCCGCCATGGCGGCAGGCGACGGCGCGCTCGCGGACGCTGCCCAGCGGACCCTCACGCGCTACGCGATGCTGTCGGACCCGGCCCGCACTGACCGCAACATTCGTGCGGCGCGATTCCTGATGCTGCGCGACCCCGACCTCGACGACGCAACCCGGCGTCGCTGCCTGGTCGCGCTTGACGGTCTCGAGCAGCTGAGCGAGCGGCTCATCGTCGACGCGTGGCGGACCTCACTGGAGAACGTCCGCCGGCAGCGCGCCAAGCAGCCGGAGCTCCCCGTCCCCGACGCGGGGAAGGTGATCGGCGAACGCGCCACCGAGTGGCTCGCGTCGCTTCCCGACAAGACCCGGGAACGGCTTGAGGGTGTCGCGCGCAACTGGGATGTGGCGGAGGCGGTCGCTGAGGGCTTTGGCGCAGATACGGCGCGTGCATTCAGGGAGTCGCTCGGAGGCGATTGGGAGGATCGCCTACGGGACCCGGAGCCCCAGCCCGAGTGGTCCGCCGAGGGCGAGCGCCCCGTGATTGCGGAACTCATCATCCTGCCGCCCGGGCCGACGCCGCAGCGGCTGCGGGTGGCTGCATCCATTGCGGGCCTTGACGAGTCCCAGTCCGCCATCTTCGTCGAGGACAGCGTCGAGTCGTGGCGCGCGCTGCTGCGCGAGCAGGTGGGTCCGGTCAAGGCCGAGCAGGATGCGATGGAGAAGTTCGGCGCGTCCGGCACCACTCGGGCGGCTCGCCTGTCGATGGCACGCCGGTATCACGATCAGGGTCTTGTGGCGCCATTGAGAAGCGCGCAGGCCGCGATGGCGGCCATGCGCGAGGACCTGTGCGCCCGAGCTGCGGCGCTCGCCGCCGGCACCCCGTCCGACCAGGCGGTTCGACGCTGGTGGGACGCAGCGCTCGGGCCCGCCTACACCGACGTGCAGCGCATGGTGGTCGGGGAGTTCACCGGGCCGCTCCTGCGGGAGGCCGACCTGCGCATCGCGCAGCTGCACCCCGAGGTTCCCACGCCGGAATGGACTGAAGCGCTCGCCAAGCATGCCGAAAGCATGCAGGGCACCGCGCAGATGCTCGCTGATGCGCGGATCAGCGCATACTGGAGGCTCATCGAGGCGATCGTCGAGGCGGAGCGACTCTCCGATGAGGGCGACTCCGGGGGCGCCGAGCAGCTCCGTGAGGAGTCGGTCGCGCGGATGAACGCCTCGCTTGCATCGATCGAGTCGATCGCCGCGCGCGCCCAGCTCGATGCGCTTGAGTCGCTCTGCGGTGCGGTGCCGCCTCGCGAGGCGCTGCGCCTGCGCGCCGCCGCGGCCCGCCTCAGCTGGCCCGAGCTCAGCTCAGGCAAGGGCCAGGCACGCGCGATCGCCAACGCGGAACGCATCCGCGACCAGCTTCAGGAGTCCGGCGCCATCGCGGCGGCCGAGCGGGTGGACGAGGCGATCGACAGGACCCTCTCAGTCATGTGGGATGTGCTGCGCGCCTTGCCTCGCGCCGAAGTGCCTGCGCTCAGCCGCGACACGTGGCGCTTCGACAAGCTCGTGCGGCGCTACGCCTCGCTGATCGGGGCGCTCGAGTCCCTCGACGGCACCGCGGTCCGCGCAGTGCGCGACGCGGAGCTGGCGGGGCACGTCCCCCCACGACTCCTGACGGCGACGGTCCTTTCCCCCGCTCCCGTGCCGGTCACGCGCCCTTCTTCATGATGAAGAGGTAGTTGAAGCCGCGCAGGTAGAAGTTGCCATCCTCCGCGGCCTTGCGCCAGTTGCCCTTCTGCAGCTTCGCGTTCTGGCGCACCACGCAGATGATGTCCACGGGATCGAAGCGTCCGCGCAGCCGCGCGAACAGCTCGAAGCCGATGGGCATGAAGGTGCCGCCCCCCTGCCCCTTGCGCTTGCGCCACGAGTCGCTGACGTAGAGCGCCATGTAGCGGCGCGGCTTGAGCACCCGGTCGATCTGCGCAATCACGCGCTCCATCGCCGAGTAGTAGCCGCGGCCGCCATCATCGCCCGAGGCGTCGAGCCGTCCGATGCAGCGCGGATCGTCCGAGTAGTCCACATGCGTGCTGTACGGCGGATCGACGAACACGAAGTCCGCGCTCGCATCAGGCATGGGGATCTGCCGCGCATCCGCCTGCACGATGTCCGGCCGCCGCGGCGCGAGATCGAATCCGCGCGGCTGCCGCTTGAGCGATGCGGCGACATCGATCGTCGTCCCGCTGCCCACCATCGGATCCACCACGACGTCGCCCTCGCGCGTGTACCGCTGCAGCAGCTGCCAGATGACCCAGGATGGCGTTGCGCCCACGTAGGACTTGTCGCCCTGCATGCGCGATCCGTCCTCTGCGTCGTAGTGCTGGCTCGGGTACTCCCAAAGCGTGGTGGGCATGATCCGCAGCGGCGGACGCCGCATGGCGTGACCTGCGCGGCGCCCGCGGTCCCGTCGCGCTAGTTCGTCCACGCCGCCACCAGGATGGCGAGATCCTGGCCATTGACGAACCCGTTGCCGTCGAGGTCCGCGACGCACGGCGCACCCGCCAAGCATCGTCCCCAGGCCGCCAGGAGGACGGTGAGGTCGGCCGCGTTGACGACCAGGTCGCCCGTGAGGTCCGCGGCAGGCGCGGTGCGAGTCACCGTGAGGGTCGCAGCGGCGACCGCGCCGTCGACCGCTCGCGTCGCGCGCACCTGCGTGGACCGGGTCGCGGGACCTGCGGACGGGATCGTCGCGATGAACGGGACCGCAGCCCACGCGCCAGGCGCAAGCGTCTCGGTCTGCGCCGTCGCGAACGCCAGGGGCACGCCGGCGCCCGGCTCCGCAGACAGCACGAAGGCGGTCGGCACCGATCCCGTGTTCGTGACCGTGACCGTGTTCGCCACCGGCGCCCCCGCCGTGCCGGACACCGCCTGGGCTGAGAGCGCGACAGTGGCCCGCGCATTCCGCTCGATGGAGACGCCGGCAGGCGCGGCTGCGAGCCACGCGCTCGCAGCCTGGCCGGAATCCCGGCCGAGGTGCGCCAGGAAGAACTCCGCGAGCAGGCCGCGCGTCAGCCGAAGCTGCTCGTCGCGGGTCATCGAGCCGCTGTCGCAGAAGATGATCGGAGAGTCGATGAACCCGCAGTGCGACCCGCCTGCAATCAGCGCGAACTGCCGAGGGCCCGGCGCCGCATCATGAATCTGCCGCGTGGATGCCGAGGACACGATCGTGTCCTCGCTTCCGGCGATCACTCGAACAGGCGCGGTGACGGATGCCATCGCCGACTGCGCCGAGGGATTCGTCTCGGCGGCGGCAAGATTGGCGACCGCGACAATCCGGGGATCCGCGGCGGCCGCGAGCACGCTGGCGCCGCCGCCCATCGAGTGCCCAGAGGCGCCGAAGGCCGACGGATCGACGGCACCCTCGAGCCAGCTGCCTGCCGTGCCCGACTGCTGCGCGAGGAAGGTGAGGCAGTCACGCATGTCCGCGGCGAACGCGGAGTGACTGGGGAACAGGCTGCCCTGCGTCGTCGTGGCGATCGCGATGAACCCCCATGAGGCGAGGTGAGACAGCGTCGACTCGTACTGAGCCACCGGCGTCACGAATCCGTGACCGAAGGTGACGCCTGGGGCGGGCATCGCTGCCGTCGCGAACGGGGCGGACGCGCCGGCAGACTGGGCCGGGTAGCGAACCACCGCCGAGAATGTCGACCCGTTCGCCCGGGTGACCGTCACCGTGCGCGAGCCGACCGCAAAGGGACCTGCGGCATCCGTGCCTCCGGCCCGCGCGGGCGACACGACCAGCGCGGCCAGAAGAAGGGCGATAAAGCCCAGCGCGCCAACCACGCTCAAGCGCGTCGTGCATGCAGGATTTCCGGCGAAGCGCGCGCCCATCGTCTGATGAGGGTACACAGGCGTCGACCCAGCTCCCAAGTCGATCGCGGCAGGAACGGGCATTCCATCCACCGCGTCCGCCCTGCCGATTGCAGTCAGCCCACCCCATCACCGCGCGGAGGCATCTGCGGCAGCGGGCGTGGGCGCAGCAAGCAGGTCCTCGAAGGCACCCGCTCCCGAGGCATCGGGGATGACGCCAGCGGACTGGAGCTGCTGGGCGAGCTCCTGCCAGCGCGTGGCGGTCATGCGGCCGATGGGGGCCGCATCAATCAGCTCGCGCTGGATCTCGGCTGCGACGTTCATCGCCTCAAGGCCCATCGCCGGATTCTGCGCCGCGATGCCCGGGTTGTAGCTGCCAGGATCCCTCTGGTAGCGCGACCACCCCTCGCTTGTCGCGCGAACGAACCGAGTCGCGGCGTCGCGGTGTGCGTCGAGCCACGGTCCGTGAGCCGCGATCACCGCCGTGTACGGGTTGTAGACGGACTCGAGCCCGATCACGCGAGCCTTGACGCCGCGCAGGCGAACCTCGACGGGCTCGGCGCTGATGAAGCACTGCTGCACGAACAGGGGCGTCGCAAGGAAGGTCGCGAGCGCACCTGTCGCGGGCACGCGCTTGAGCCGCTCGCCTCCATACTTCGCGTCGAGGATCTTCACGAAGGGCAAGCCGGGGTCGAGCGCCACCGTCGAGTCGCTCCGCCACAGCTCCTCGAGCGTGCGGATCGGATTCGCCTCGTGCGCCAGGAAGCCGGTCGGGTTGCGCTGGAATGTGGCGAAGATCGCCGTGAGCGCTCCGCCCCTGCGACGAAGCGTGAGCACCTCGTCTCCCGAGACAATCGCCATCTCGCACGCGCCTTGCGCCACGAGCTGCGCGCTCGGCACCTGCGCAGATCCCTTGATCACCTCCACCTCGAGTCCGGCATCGCGGTAGAGGCCGTCCTGCAAGGCCGCGTAGATGCCGCCGAACTCAGGCTCCGGCACCCAGTTGAGCTGGAGCCGTATGCGCAGCGGCGCAGCCGTGGCGCCCCTGTCCCCCGGCGTCGTCCCCCCGCCCGTGCCCGCATCGCGTTCGCCGCACGCGGCAGCCAGGATCGAGATCGCCGCGATCGCACCAGCGGCAATCATGTGTCGGAGTGTGCCCATGATCGGAGTCCCTTCAGGATTCGGCCTCAGCGGGCCGATGAGTGCCACCGCCGGAGCAGCATCCACGATGCGCCGTTGACGATACCGAAGAGCGCAAAGCCGACGATCGCGGCGAGCGCGATCGCCGCGAAAACCAGGTCCGTGCGCGCCTCGCGCATCGCGGTCAGGATCACGATGCCCAGCGGCGCATCGCTCCCGCCGTAGCCGCCTACGAACTCGCCAACCACCGCACCGATCACCGCAAGCCCTGCCGCGATGCGCAGGCCCGTAGCGATCGAAGGCAAGGATGCTGGAAGGTCGAGCTTGCGCCACCTCGAGAAGCCCCGCGAGCCGTGCATGGCGAAGAGCTCTCTCAGCCCGGGATCGACGGATGCGAACCCGTCGATCGTGGCAGCGAGCACCGGGAAGAAGGCGACTACGGCGCTCGCCGCAATCGTCGTCCGGACGCCGTACCCGAACCAGATCACCATCAGCGGCGCCACCGCCACGAGCGGCACCATCTGCGAGATCGCCGCGAGCGGATAGATGCCGCGGCGCAGGAACCCCACCGCCGCGATGGCGCTCCCGAGAGCCAGCCCGAGCGTGCCTGCGACCGCGAAGCCGCCCGCGGAGCCGAGCGCCGTGCGCACGGTGGCCGCCGCGAGCATCGGCGCCTCGGTGTAGGCGGCCTTCGCAACCGCCGTCGGTGCCGGAACGAGGTAGGCCGGAGGATTCATCACGCGCACCGCAAGCTCCCACGCGGCGAGCGCCACCATCAACGTGACGACCGGCGCCGCGATGCGCGACAGGCTCATCGCGCACCT